>JASLLL010000008.1 GCA_030747075.1 Gemmatimonadota bacterium | reverse complement strand
ACCTTCACGACGACATCTACATCGTGTTCCTCTTCGCCTCTCAGTTCAGGAATCAGTTCCACACGAGAGAAAAAGCCGGTCGCGTAGAGCCTTCGTCGACTCCCGATCAGTCGCTCTCTGCTGAGCACATCTCCCGACTCGATCATCAACTCCCGCCGGATGATCGAACCGGCGGTGACCTCGTTTCCTTCCACACGGATCTTCCCCACATGAAGCCGCGGACCTTCCTCGATTCGGTGGATCAGGTCGTGAACCACCTCTTCACCGCGCCCGGACCGCTGCGCCTGGAGGTCCGCCGTCACCTGCACCAGGTGGAATCCGCGGTTCGCATAGGTGTTCTCGATGGACTCGCGGTCGAGGTCGGTGCGGGAGAGGTCGAACGGGTCGCCGGAAACCAGTTTCGTCCATGTGAATACTTCCGCGTTGGAGAAGGTCTCGTTGCCCTCCACCCGAATGGAGCCGACACGCCGCCGCGCCCCCTCCACGATTCGAAACGCGGGAAGCGCCCGCCGACGATCCGCGTCGTAGAGAATGTCGACCTGCACGGCCACATCCCAGAATCCCTCGCGGCGGTAATGCCGGCGGAGCCGGTGGACATCGCCGAGGAGGCGCTCGAGGTTCATGGGCCGGAAGCGGAGGATGCCCGAGGTCGAGGACCGGATGACGCCGCGCAGTTCGTCCTCGGAGAGCGCGGCGTTCCCCTCGAAGAGGATCTTCTCAAGGCTGAAGGCCGAGAGGTCTTCGGGGCAGTCCTCCGTCCAGACGGGAGACGCGGACGCGCTCGGCGGTGCAATCAGGTGCGAGAGAAGAAGGGGGAGGAGATTTCGGTGGATCCGCATCCGCTCGACTCCAGGGCCGCAGCAGGGCCTGCCGGGATCTGCAGGCCGGTGGGGGACGCTATCAAAGGCGACTGATCGTGTCAACGCGACCCCCTTTCCCGGTGGCATCCCCGTGCCTTTCCGGGCTACCTTTCGCGCAGACTGTCAACCGGAGCCGCCATGAACTCGCGCATGATTCTCTCCACGGCTGCATGGGTCTCGCTGTCGCTGCTGGCGGGATGCGCGCCGGAGAAGGAACTGCCGCCGCCGGTCAAACCTCCGGAGACCTTGAGGCTGGAAGCCGCCATCGGGACATTCGCCGACTACTATGCCGAGGTCTTGCGAATCTCAAGGCGACACCCGGCCTCGCCGGATTCCTTCCGAATGGCGCTGCGCTTCTTCCCCGGCTCCCATCTCAGCGAAGAGGAGTGGGCTGCGTGGACCGCTCCCTGTCTCGACCGGCCCGACCTGCTTGCGGCAGACTTCGAAGAAGTTCTGGAGGAGCTCTCGCTCAGGCGTTGAGTCGGTGGCGCTTCCCGTCTCCGCGCTTCATCCGGGCACCGAGCATTCGGGGAAGGTCCAGATCCCCCTCCTCCATGCACCCCGGGATGAACCGGATCCCTGCGGCAAACAGCAGCAGCAGAAACACGCCGCCCCCCAGCGCCGCCTGCAGATCGGACGCGCCAGCCGCCAGCGCGACTGCGCTCGTGCCCCACGCGGCCCCTGCCGCTCCCGCCAGCACTCCCGCGGGACGCAGCCACCCGGAGAACGGATTCCCCAGCGGCACAAGAGCGCCCAGCATGAACCACGCGACGGTCGTGGAGGCGACCAGCGCAATCCCGGTCGCCACGGCCGCTCCCGGAATACCGTAACGGGGAATGAGAACGGCGTTCAGTGCAACATTCAGCACGGTCCGCACGACGACATTCCAGAACGACCATCCGGATCGACCCATCGCGTTGACGAGAACCGTCAGCGGACCCAGGATCACAAACGCCAGATACCCGGGGACGAGGATGCGCAGCGCAACCGCCCCCCCGGCATACTGTTCGCCGAAGAACAGCGTGACCACAGGATCCGGAAACATGGCCAGCCCCACTGCAAACGGAGCCGTGTAGAGGAGAGTCCAGCGCGACGCCCGCCGCCGAAGCCGGGCGATCCCCGCCAGATCACCCCGCCCGGCGCATTCGGCGGACAGCGTCCCCATGACCGGCAGGACGCTCGACCCCAGAATGAGCAGCGTTCGCGCCAGTGGTGACGCCGCGCTGTAGATCCCGACGCTCGTCTCGTTCAGGTAATACCCCAGCATGAGGATGTCAATCCGGTCGGCGACGTTGAAGATGATCCCGCCGAACGCGACCGGGATCGAATACCGCACCAGCGACCGCAGACTGGAATCGATCTCGGGAGCCCGACCGTCCGGAACGACTGTCTGCTTCCCCGCGTCCGGGAGAATCCGAAGCACGAGAATGACCGCCACCGCGAACGCGCCGTAGAGCGACGCGACGAAACCGCCCATGAGCACGGGGAGGCTGGCCCCGGCCAGTACCAGGGCGACACCCGTGAGCAGACGCAGGAGAGGATTGAGGATCTGCCGGGCAATCACCGCCGGGCGAAAACTCCGGAACGCTTCGCCGACTCTTGTCGTGTACATCAGCCCGACAAAGGCCGGAACGCCCGCCGCCAGCACGAGAAGCGGCGCGGCCAGTGCGTCGTTATGGAAGAAGACGGCCAGTGGGCGAGCGAGCATCGCCAGCGTCCCCGCGCCCACGAGCACGGATCCGCCAAGGACCCGCGTGCCGCCGCGCAACAGCGCCGGGATTTCGTCGGCCCGACCCGCGCCACGCAACAGCGCGACGAATCGCTTCATGCCCGGACCGAGACCCAGCGCCGCCAGGGGAACCAGCAGAAGAAGAACCGAGCGCGCCTGATTGAAGGTGCCGAACCCGTCTACCCCAAGCCCGCGTGCCAGCGTGAATCGGTACAGGTACTCCAGAACCTGATAGGCGATCCCCCCCGCCAGAATAAGCCCCGTTCCCCGGGCAAGTTCCCGCGCGGGGAATGGGGCGCTGGAGTCGGACCCGCTCATACGACCGCTTCCCCTCCGCGAACCGCCTCCACCAGCACGCAGGTCGTGGCCTTTTCGTCCGTGATCGTCAGGGAGTCGCGAACATGCCGCCGGATGTCGCGAACGGAACGCTTCCACGCGTACTCCGGAAAGCGTCTCTCCAGCGGTTCCCACGGAGCAAGCTGCCGCGACGCAAACCACCGGGCTGCGTCGACCGTCAGGTAGCCTCGCATGTTCACCCCCACGAATCCGACATCCCGGAGTCGTGTCTCCCACTCCGCCCAGGACCAGAGATTGTGGTGCCCGAGGATCGTGTTCAGCCGATTGGCGAACGCCCGTGTGTAGCGGGACTCGAAGGCATGGACAAGCCCCACGGTCGGGACGGAGATGACGAATGTCCCTCCCGGCTTCAGTGCGCGGGCCACCGACGCCAGCGCCCGTTCCACAGGGACAATGTGCTCGAAGGTGGAGTTGGAGAAGACGGACGCCAGCGACCCGTCCGGAAGCGGCAGCGTCTCGCGGAGGTCCACGGCCGCCACCGCTTCGTACACGCTCAGGTCGCAGTGCGGGAGGATCTCCGCGTCTCCGTCGAACCCGTGGTCAATCTTGTCGCGAAGCAATGCCCCGAAGGCACCGTCCCCGCACCCAAGATCCGCGACAGGCCGCGGCAGGTCATGACACGCCTCTCGCATGAGGCGCCACTCCACCGTTCGCCAGAGCGACTGGTAGACGCGGCCCAGCCGGAGAAGCGCATCCTCGCCCTGCCCGAGCACCCGGCAGTCCTGGTGCGCCTGAGCGCCCGGGAGCGGGCCTCCCGATCCGGCAGGTTCCCCACCGCCGGAAAGGCCGCGCCGAAGTCCGGCCAGTCCGCGCACTCCGGAGTCCAGCGCCAGTTGCATGCATCCGCCTGCGGTCGCCATTCGCCCCCCGATCAGCCGATGGAGAGTGTCCTGAATCCGGTTGGTTGTGTCCCGAAGATTGTTGTTTTTCTCTGGCGTCCCGGCCAGCGTCTCTCCATTGGTCTAACTTCCATCTGGGTCGGAGGTTATGCGGGTCCGGCCGTGGCTGACGCCGCCAGGAATCCGACGCAAGAACGCCGGGGTGGGGAGTTTCCGGGCAGATTGCGGCCCGGGCTTCTCCGTCGGTCGACCGGTGAATCCCGGACGGGTCTCAATCGACGCGCCTCTCCCCGGCGCCCACGCCAACCCGTCCGAACATCCTGTAGATGGCCGGCAGTACAACCAGCGTCAAGGCATTGGCCGACAACACTCCACCGATGACCACCGTTGCCAGCGGCCGCTGAACCTCCGCGCCGACCCCCGTATTCAGGGCCATCGGCACAAAACCCAGCGCCGCGACCAGGGTAGTCATGAGAATCGGCCGCAGCCGTATGAGAGCGCTCTGCTCGATCGCCTGTTCAAGCGAAGAGCCTGTCTCAAGAAGCCGCCGTATCGTCGACACGAGCACCAGTCCCGCCAGCATCGCCACTCCGGACACGGCGACGAAACCGACCCCCGCCGAGACCGTGAACGGCATGCCACGAATCCCCAGGGCCATTAGTCCACCCAGGGCGGCAAACGGCGCACCGGTAGAGATGATGAGAGCGTCGCGGACCGAGTTCGTGCTGCTGTAGAGCAAGAAGAAGACCAGCAGGAGCGCCAGCGGCACGACGATCATCAGTCGGTTGCGTGCCCGCTCCATATGCTCGAACTGCCCGGCGAAGCTCACGGAATAGCCCGACGGCAACTCCACCTCGTCGGCGATACGCTCGCGTGCCTCCTCCACAAACCCTCCCAGGTCCCGCCCGCGGACATTGCACTGAACCACGATACGCCGGCGTTGCCACTCGCGGGTGATGGTCGAAGGGCCTTCGATCTGCCGAATGTCGGCAAGCCGCGCCAGCGGGATCCGGGCCCCGGTGGCGGTGGGAATCAGGATCTCGCGCACGGCCTCGGGGTCGCTGCGGTAGCGCTCGGGCAGCCGCACGACAAGCTGGAATCGCCGCTGATCTTCTCTGATCTCCCCCACCGACACGCCTCCCACAGCCTTCACCAGCTCGAGAACGTGTTGCGCCGAAACGCCGTGGCGAGCCACGGCATCCTGATCCACCCGAACCTGAAGCACCGGTTGTCCGGTGATCTGCTCCGTGTAGGAGTCGGCGTTGCCTGGAATGGTGCCGATGATCCCGGCCACCTGCGTGGCGATGTCTCGCAGCACCTCCAGATCGTCGCCGAAGATCTTGATGCCCACATCGGTGCGGATGCCGGCGATCATCTCGTTCACGCGCATCTCGATCGGCTGGGTGAAGATGACCCGCATCCCGGGAAAGCCGGACAGTTCCTCGCTCATCAGATCCACAAGGTCGTCCTGGGTCCTGGCACGGGTCCACTTGTCACGCGGGTGGAGGGTGATGAAGATGTCAGAAAGTTCGATACCCATCGGATCCGTTGCCACCTCGGCGGTGCCGGTTCGGCTCCACACATCCCGCACCTCGTCGGAGAACTCTTCGAGCAGGACCTTCTCCAGCCGGGAGCCATAGCGAACCGATTCCTCGAGGGACACTCCCGACAGACGCACGGTGTTGATGACGATGCCGCCCTCAGACAATCGCGGGATGAACTCCGACCCGATGAAGGTGCCGAGCACGGCCCCGCAGGCGATGAGCACCAGGGCACCGGCAAGGACCGACCGGCGGCGACGGAGGGCAAAGCGCACCACCGGGGTGTAGGCGCGTTTCATGGCGCGGACGAACCGGTTCTCACTCTGGCTTACACGCCCCCTGAGAACCAGGCTGGCGAGCACCGGCATCAGCGTCAGGGAGATGATGAGCGAGCCCGCGAGCGCAAAGAGCAGCGTCAGCGCCATCGGACGAAACAGTCTCCCCTCGATGCCCTCAAGCGCCAGCACCGGCAGGAACACGATGGCGATGATGAGCTCGCCATACATCGTCGGCTTGCGTACTTCGATGGCCGCTTCCCGGACCGTCTCGAGAACAGAGCCGCGCCGGTCAGGTGCGGCGAGTCGGCGCACGCTGTTCTCGATCATGATGACTGAGCTGTCCACGACGAGTCCGAAATCGATCGCGCCCAGACTCATCAGGCTGGCGGCAATCCCGAAGCGCATCATGCCGTTGGCGGCGAAGAGCATCGACAGCGGAATCGCGAACGCCACGATCAGCCCGGCCCGCAGATTGCCGAGAAAGGCAAAGAGAACCGAGATGACCAGGAACGCCCCAAGCAGCAGGTTCTCCTTGACGGTCTCGAGTACCTGGTCGACAAGCTCGGTGCGCTCATAGACAGGAGTGACACGCACGCCCTCCGGCAGTCCTTTCTGAATCTCCGACATCCGCTCGCGAAGCAGCGTGGTCACCTCGTGGCTGTTTTCTCCCATCAGCATGAAGCCCAGCCCGAGCACGACCTCGCCCTGCCCGTTGGCGGTGGTGGCGCCACGACGAATCTCGTGGCCCTCGCGGATCTCACCGATATCTCGAATACGGACAGGCACCCCGTCATAGGCCGCTATGACGATGTTTCCGATCTGCTCGAGGTTGGTGGTGAGACTGACACCCTGCACCAGGTGGAGTTCGCCCGCCTGGACGACATATCCGCCGCCGACATTCAGATTGTTGGTCGCCAGGGCGCGGAGGACATCGTCCAGGGTGAAGTCGTACTTCACCAGGCGGGCCGGGTCGGCAAGCACATGATACTGCTTGCGCTCGCCCCCCCAGGTGTTGACCTCGGCAACGCCGGGAACGGACCGGAGTCGCGGCTTGATGACCCAGTCGTGGAGTGTGGTCAGCTCCTGGAGCGTATGGTTGGGGCTGGTAACCAGGTAGTGGTAGATCTCGCCGAGACCGGTGGCCACCGGGCCCATCTCCGGACGGCCGACACCCTCGGGCAGCTCCACGGTCTGCAGGCACTCCATGACCAGCTGGCGAGCGAAGTAGATGTCGGTCCGGTCGTCAAACATGACCGTCACCTGAGAGAGACCGAACTTCGAGATGGAGCGCACCTCGTTCAGGTTCGGGAGACCGGCGATCGCCTGCTCGACGGGAAAGGTGATCTGCTGCTCGATCTCAAGCGGCGACAGCGCGGGGGCGGTGGTATTGATCTGCACCATTACCGGCGTCGTGTCCGGAAAGGCATCGACCGGGAGACGGACCAATGTGCTGATCCCGATCGCGATGAGAACAATGGTGAGCGCGATGACCTGGAATCGATGGTTGAGAGACCAGGTGATGATGGCATTCAGCATCGGAATCCCCCTAGGCTCCTGGATCGATTTCGCAGCAGCCCGCTCCAATGCTGCCCTTGAGAATCTCCGTCTTGAGCAGGAAGCTGCCCTGTGTGACCACCTCATCACCCGCATCCAGTCCACCGAGAACCTCGTAGACCGTGCCGGTGGCAATGCCCAGGTGGACCTTTCGGGGTTGGTACTCCGTGGCGGACTTCTTGATGAAGACCACGTTGCAGCACCCCTCCCACTGCACCGATGCCGCCGGCACCACCAGGGACGGCCGGCGATCCCGGACCGAAACGCTGGCACTGGCGAACATGTGGGCGCGGAGCATGCCGCCGGAGTTGTCGAAGTCGGCGTGGGCCCGGAGAGTCCGGGTCCGGGGATCGAGCTGCGAGCTCACCCAGGTGATACGGCCGCCAAATGACTCACCCGGCAGGCCCTCGACCTGAAGAACCACCGGCTGCCCGATCTCGATGTGCCGCAGGTTCGATTCGTAGACATCGATGAGTGCCCACATGCGGGAGACATCAGCGACGGCGAAGAGGGGCCTGGAGGAATCCACCACCTCTCCCGCGGTGGCTTGACGGTCCACGACGATCCCGGCAAACGGAGCGGTGACGACATAGCGCGCACTCGTGTCCTCGTTGCGCCGCAGCGCGTCGACCTGCGGCTTCGAAAGCCCGAAGCTCAACAGCGCCTGCTCCGCCGCCGACAGCGAGATTCGACTCTCCGCCAGACTCGTCCCCGCCTCGAGCAGGCCCCTCTCCGTCGAAGCCCCGCGGTCCAGGAGGACTGCCTCGCGTGCGTGGTTCCGCTGCCAGAGTTCGACCGCGGCCGTAGCCTGCAAGTAGGATGCCTTGGCGGCGCCGAGATGAGTCGAGGTGATGGTGACAAGGGCGTCTCCGGAGTCGACGGTGTCGCCGAAGTCCTTGTGAACCTCGGAGACAATGCCCGGGACCTGGGCCGAGATCTGCGCGTAACGGTTGCCATCATAGGCGACCTCGGCATGGCACCTGACGATCTCGGTCAGCGGACGCGCCTCGACAGTGGCGTATTCGAATCCCGCACGATCGGCGATCTCAGGACTATCGAAGCTCACGACGAGACTCTGTGTCGCGCAGTAGACCGAAGGCGGCTGCTGCCTCCGCGGGATGTAGCCACTCTCCGCGGCACTTGCCACCGGAGAAGCATCCGACTGCCCCGAGTCCTCCGATGCGGCGGTGGCCTGCGGCTCCTTGCGGGCGGGATCCAGCTCGGGGTTGCAGATGTAGCACTGCGACTCCGGTCGATCGTGTCCGGCGCACCAATCCCCGACGGCCTGGAAGGCGGGAATCAGGGCCGGGTTGCACAGGTAGCAGAAGGCCTCGGGAACACCGTGGCCGTGACAGAAGCCCAATGACTCGATGAGACTCGGGTCGCAGTACGGACACTGCGCCTGTGCGATCCGGTGCTCCTCGCAGAAGGCGGCGGCCTTCCCGGCCTGCGCGGCATCGTCGGGGGCACCCGGTCCACAACCGGGGCCGCCAAGACCGATCAACGCGACCAGGAGTACGGTCAGAAAACCTTTCTTGCTCATTGGTCTTTCCCCCTCTCTTCGCCGGGATCTGTACGGACCAGGCTCGCCAGCTCCGCCCCGGAAACGATGAGGTCCTTTCTCAGTTCAAGAGTTCGCAGCCGAACGGTGGCAAGAGTGCGCTGCGCGTCAACGAGTTCCAGGATCGGCAGGTTTCCGGCACGATAACCCTCCCGCGCCTGGATCAGCCCGCGCTCCGCCGCCGGCAGGATGAGATTGGCTGATGCATTGAGCTGGTCACGAGTGGTGAGATAGCTCTGGCGAGCGACTGCGAGTGCGACCTCGAGGTCGCCCTGCACGATGCGCGCGCGGGCTCGAGCCTGCGCAACCGTCGCCCGGGTCTCGGCCACCCGCCCCTGGTTGCGGTCGAAGATCGGGAGCGGCATACCCATTCCGGCCTCGACGAAGCCCTCGTCTGAGGCCCGGGACCTCCCGTAAGCGACGAAGAGTTCGAGGTCGGGGATTCGAGCCGCCCGGGCTTCACGCAGCGATGCCTCCGCGGCGGCGATGCCTCGCCGGGCCGCTTGCCAGGCCGGGTGGTGTTCCGCGCCGGCAGTGAGCAGGTTCTCATCGGGTGGAGTGTCGGCGGATTCGAGCGTTCCTGCCAGCCGGTCGAATGGAACGCGAATGCCTCCGAACAGAGCCGACAGCTCCGCTCCCCCCCCGGCCCGCTGCTGCACCAGACGCTGCCGGGCCACCTCCAGCTCATAGACCTCCAGGAGAGCCTTGGTGACCTGTGCCTCCGGAGCCGCCCGAGCCTCGAATCGCGTCCGGGCAATCTCCAGCGTGTGGTTCGCGTCACGCAGGAGTTCTGCAAACGCCGCCTCGGCTTCGCGGAAGTAGAGTTGCCCGGCCCAGAGGGTGTGAATCTGCACATGGAGATCTCTGCGGGCCTGGTCGAACTCGTGGGCCGCCGCCTCCTCCTCGGCACGGGCAGCCGCAACGGCAGCCTCGCGGCGCCCGCTGAGGATCAGATCTTGAACGAGCGCCACCTTCTCCGTGCGGTCATCGGGATCATCCGGGGAGATGTCCTCGACCTCGAATTCGAGGGTCGGATTGGGGTGCAGGGCCGCCTGTCGGGTCCGGCCTGCATGGGCCCGGACGCCACCACGGACCAATGCGAGCGTGGGATTGGTCAGATCCGCGAGTCGAAACAGGTCCACCAGCGCAATCTGTTGCTGCTCGATGATCGCACGGATCTCTTCGCCGGCGTCTTCACCAGCACCCTGCTGTGCGGGGGCGGCTCGAGCCCAGGCAAGCAAGAGAATGAACCAGAATACAAGTGGCTTCCGCACCATACAGAACCCCTCCATAGACGAATCGGCGCAGCAGACCGGTGTCTGCCGTCGTCATGATGGCCGCGATGACAGGGTGGAGCTTTTCAGGCGCGTGGGGGGTGGAAAATCTCTCCGGGGTGGGCCGAAGAGAGGCGGCTCTCGTAGTGGGCGACGAAAGCGGTCAGGCCGGGATTGGGATCCGGGAGGAAGGTCGGGGGGCACAACGAGACCGGACCGGCACAACATGGCAGGAAGCAAGGATGACAGCCCCCCGGGCAGCAGTCGTCGTCCGCGGGAACGCCGGAGTTGTCCCCGGTCTCCTGCACCCCATGAGTGCCGTCGGGAATGCAGCAGGTGTCACCCGCGCCCTGCTCCCCAGTCTCACAGAGGGCGGCAGACGGAATGGAAGCCACGGCCAGGGTGATGGCAAACACGCGGACAGATATGCCAAGTTTGCGTACGGCACGCATCTGGCCTCCGCGGGGCAGCGTCTCGGGGGGGGTGCCACGGCAATGATGGTAGAAGATCGATTCACCCTCCGCAAGGGGTTTGGCTCAGCCGAAGAGCCGGCCCACATCCATCACGGTGACCGCAAGCAGCAGCGTCACAAGAAGCGCAAACCCGGCCTGCTGAAGAATCATGCGCTGACGAACCGAGAGCGGTCGGCGGCGCACAGCCTCGATCCCAAAGAGCGTCAACTGTCCGCCGTCCAGCACGGGAATGGGCAGCAGGTTGAAGATGGCCAGCTGCACCGAGATCAACGCCATGTAGTTGAAGTACGCGGCGATGCCCCAGCGGACCGACTCCCCGGAGAGCTGCGCCATTCGCACAGGGCCGCCCAGCATGTCCATCGAGAAGCCGCCCGTCACCATCTGCCAGAGGAAGCCCAGGACCTGCTCGGTGAGCCAGCGTGTCTGTCGCCATCCGCCCCCCAGCGCGGCCAGCGGACCGATTCGGCGCGTCTCGACAATCCGCTGCACGCCGATGACTCCGACCGTATCAGGCGGAGCCGCCCCCCCGGCTTCCGCGAGAACCGGCAGCGGATCGGGCACGACCCTCGCGTCGTGACCGACGCCGTCGCGTTCCCAGCGGATTGACAGCTCGCTCCCCGGATGCGTCTGCACGACCTCCCGCATGCCCGTCCACCGGTCCACGGGCACGCCGTCCACTTCCACAATCCGATCCCCGGATCGAATCCCCGCCCTCCAGGCAGGCCCGTCCTTCTTCACGAACCCGACGACCGGATCCATGAATGGCGCGACACCCAGCGGGTTCTTCGCAAACCCGCCCTCCTCCGGAACGGGAACGGCCAGCGCCGTCTCTCTCCCGTCGCGCCCCAGACGAAGAGTCAACTCCTCTCCGGACTCCACGAGAGAAAGCGCCTCCGCAAAACCGTGCCAGTCCTCGACCTCCAGGCCGTTCACCGCCTCAATCCGATCACCTGGAAGAACACCCGAGATTTCCGCGGGGGAACCGGGTTCCACCGCTCCGATCCGGGTCGTCCCGATGACGACTTCTCCCTGCACGAAAAGCACGACCGCATAGATCACGATGGCAAGCAGGTAGTTCATCAGCGGACCGGCCAGGACGATGGCCGCCCGTGCACCCACGGACTTGTTCAGAAACTCGTCGGAAGCGCCATCGGCGTCCTCTTCGGGATCCTCTCCCGCGAACTTCACATACCCGCCGAACGGGATGGCCGCCACGGCCCAGCGCGTGTCCCCCCGCGTCATACCGAACAACTCCGGCCCGATTCCCACAGAGAAGCGAAGAACTCTCACCCCGGCCCGGCGGGCGACGATGAAATGTCCCCACTCGTGCGCGATGACGAGAATCGAAAGAAGGATGAGGAACGAAAGGACACTGCTCAAGTGGCGCGCTCCGGTGTGTGGGTGCGTCCCGCAATCCGGTGGATCGCGGTTTGGGCTTCGCGGCGTGCAACACGGTCCGCCGCCAGAAGTTCCTCCAGATCTCCGCCGGACTCCCCGGCACATCGGTCGAGGCAGTCCTGAATCACTGCGGGAATGTCCACAAATCGAATCTGTCGCGCAAGAAAGGCCGCCACGGCGACCTCATTGGCCGCATTGAGCACGGCGGGCGCGGTCCCTCCGGCGGCACCGGCTTCCCGGGCCAGGGCGAGACAGGGGAACTTCCCGAGATCGGGCTCCTCAAAAGTGAGCTGCCCGACACGCGCCAGATCAAGCGGCGGGACCGCGCCGGCGAAACGCTCCGGCCAGGTCAGCGCGTACTGGATCGGAAGGCGCATGTCCGGCTCTGAGAGTTGCGCCAGGAGCGAACCGTCTCGAAACTCCACCACCGAATGGACGAGCGACTGCGGGTGCACCACGACCGCAATCCGTTCATACGGCAGATCGAAGTACCACCGCGTCTCAATGATCTCCAGCCCCTTGTTCATGAGGGTCGCGGAGTCCACGGTGATCTTGGGCCCCATGCTCCATGTCGGATGGTCGAGCGCCTGCTCCAGGGTGATCGTGTCAAATGATCCCGCGGGGCGTGTGCGAAACGGCCCGCCGGAAGCGGTCAGCACAACCCGCGCGATTGACTCCGCAGGCGCCGTTCCCAGACACTGGTGAATGGCGGAAAGCTCGCTGTCGAGCGGGATAAGCGAACCCTCCCCGCGCCGAGCCGCCTCCATAACGACTTCGCCTGCGACAACGAGTGGCTCCTTGTTCGCGATCGCCACGGTCTTCCCGGATTCCAGCGCCGCGAGCGTGGGCAGAAGCCCGCAGCTCCCCACAATGCCGTTCACGACAATGTCCGCACTCACTTGCGACGCAAGCTCCCGGGCGGCCTCCTCCCCGACGACCATCTCCGGGCAGTCTGCGCCGGTCCACTCCGATCGGAAGCGTTCCGCGGCGGTCGGGTCCGCCAACCCCACCACCTGCGGACGAAACTCCCGCGCCTGAGCGAGAAGAACATCCGCGCTCCGCCCGGCTGCGAGCCCGACAACCTCGAACTCTCCGGGAAACGCACGAATGACATCCAGCGTGCTCTGCCCGATGGACCCGGTGGAACCCAGAATGGCCACCGACCTGCGCCCCGCGCTCATCGGAACACCACCAGCTTGAGGAAGTAGAACGCCATGGGTGCAGAGAAGACGAGACTGTCCAGTCGGTCGAGAATGCCGCCATGCCCGGGAATGGTGTCGGAAGAGTCCTTCACATCCGCGTCTCGCTTGATCAGGGACTCCACGAGATCTCCGAGTTGCCCCAGGATGCCGAGCAGCGACCCGAAGATCACCGCCTGACCGACCGAAAGAAGCGGCTCCCCTCCCGGGTGCTGCGCGAACCAGACGCGCGCCAGCAGAGCGCATCCCACCGACGCGGCAAACCCGCCGACCGCGCCCTCCACCGACTTCTTCGGACTCACACGCGGCAGAAGCTTGTGTTTCCCGAGGGTGGTCCCGACGAAAAACGCCGCCGTGTCGCAGCTCCAGACGCAGAAGAAGGTCATGAGCACGAAGTGGCCGCCCATGGAATCGTGGAGTCCGATCGAAGCGGGAAGCTGCCGGAGCAGAAGCAGATGCAACACCAGCCATCCGACATACGCCACCCCGAAGAATGTGGTGGCGATGTCGTAGATGGGAAAAGTCATCGTCTCCCGGAAGAGTTCTCGAACGGTAAGCACCAGCAGAAACGCCGCCAGAAACAGCCCCAGATGCGCCGTGCCGGACACAAACACCAGGGTCGTCAGTACGAGCACTGCGGCAATCCCCAGCTTGCGAGACGGGTTGATCTCCTTGGCCTCCATCAGAGAGTAGAACTCGTGGAGGCCCATGATGACGGTGGCGTAGATGAGGAACAGAAACGGAGCCCCGCCGGTGCGCGAAATCCAGATCAGCACCGGAACGAAGACGATCCCGCTCAACCAGCGGAGACGCACGGCCGCCTACTCGCCGGGATCCAGCGACGGCATGAGGTCCGACCCCGGACTCTCCCCGGCGCTCTCGACCCGACCGAAACGCCGATCCCGCTTCTGGTATTCCCGGATGCCCTCGTAGAGATGGACGCGCCGGAAGTCCGGCCAGTGCGTCCGGGTAACCCAGATCTCCGAGTACGCGATCTGCCAGAGAAGGAAGTTGGAGATGCGCATCTCCCCGCTCGTTCGAATGAGAAGGTCCGGATCCGGGACTTCGGCCGTGGAGAGCATCTGCCCAAACGACTCCACCGTGATCTGGTCCGGGTCCAGCGTCCCTTCCTTCACGCGGCGGGCGGCACAGCGCGCGGCATCCACGATCTCCGGCCGCCCTCCGTAGGAGAGTGCCAGGAGCAGGACAAGCCCCGTGTTCGAGGCCAGCGCATCCCGGGTTTCGTCGATGGTGGAACGGACATCCGCGGGAAGGTCTTCTTCATGCCCGATGATGCGGAGCTGGACATTGTTCCGGTTCAGCTCTTCCCGCTCTCCGCGGAGCGTGTCCTTCAAGACGCGCATGAGACCGGCGACTTCCACCTTCGGGCGATTCCAGTTCTCCACGGAGAAGGCGTACAGCGTCAGGAATTCCACGCCGAGTTCCGCAGAACCGCGCACCGTCTCCCGCACCGATGTCACTCCCGCGGCGTGCCCGTCGAGGCGAGGAAGCGTCCGGGATCTGGCCCAGCGGCCATTCCCGTCCATGATCACGGCGATGTGCCGGGGGATCCCCCCCTTCGCCCGGATCTCCTGCTCAAGCTGTTGCTCGCGGTTCGTCATGGCGACTCCGACAGGGGAGTTCCTTAGATTTCGAGGATCTCCGCTTCCTTCTTGGCGAAGACCTCGTCGAGTTCCTTTACGAACTGGTTCGTCAGTTCCTGAATCCGGTCATGGGCGCGGTGCTCCTCGTCTTCGGACAGGGTCCCGTCCTTGCGGGCCTTCTTCAGCGCATCGTTTGCCTCCCGGCGCGCGATCCTCACGGCGACGCGGCCGTCCTCAACCTGCCCACCGGCGCCTTTCACGATCTCCTTCCGACGCTCCTCCGTCAGCGCAGGAATGGGTATGCGAATGACCTGGCCGTCATTGGCCGGGTTGAGCCCCAGGTCCGCGCTCTGGATGGCCTTTTCAATCGGGCCGATCAGCCCCTTGTCCCACGGCTGGATGACGAGCAACCGCGGCTCCGGAACGCCAACGGTCCCCACCTGATTGATGGGTGTCTGCGACCCGTACGCATCCACGAGAATCCCGTCCAGAATGGCCGTCGTCGCACGCCCCGCACGAAGTTTGGAAAGTTCCCGTTGCGTGGCATCCACGGCGTCCTTCATCTTCCCCTGGCAAGCCTTGAAGATCTCTTCGCTCATCCCTGTGTCTCCCCGACCATGGTTCCGACATCTTCCCCCATCACCGCTCCCTTGAGATTGGAGTCGTCTCCCATGGAGAAGACGAGGATGGGAGTGTTGTTTTCCATGCACATCGAAACAGCGGTGGCATCCATCACGCGAAGTCCCTGCGTCAAGACTTCCCGGAAACTGATCGTCGGGAGGAACTCCGCGGACGGGTCCTTCTCCGGATCCGCGGTGAAGACCCCACGCACCTTGGTCCCCTTGAGGATGATCTCGGCGTTGATCTCCGCCGCGCGAAGGGCGGCCGCCGTATCTGTCGTGAAGAAGGGGTTTCCCGTCCCGCCGGCGAGGATAATGACACGCCCCTTTTCAAGGTGGCGCACCGCACGGCGGCGAATGTAGGGCTCCGCGACTTCGGCGATCGCCACGGCGGTCATGACGCGTGTGGGAACGCCCGCATTCTCCAGGCAGTCCTGAAGCGCCAGCCCGTTGATGATGGTGGCCAGCATGCCCATGTTGTCCGCGTTGACGCGGTCCATCCCCAGATGGCTGGCGGCGAGTCCCCGGAAGATGTTGCCGCCGCCGATCACGACCGCCATCTCCACGCCCAGCTGATGAATGCCCCGGATCTGCGCGGCAATCCCGCCAATCACGGGCGGAGAGATGCCGAACCCCTCCCCTCCCGCAAGAATCTCCCCCGACAGCTTCAGGAGGATTCTGTCGAACTTCGGAGAGCTCACGGCATCCTCCCGGCGAACCTCCGGTCCCGGTTGAGAGAGCCGGAGGCGGTGGGGATCAGGAGACTTATTCGCCGAGAACGAACCTGGTGAACCGGCGAACCTGGATATTCTCGCCAAGTCGCGCAATGGCATCCTGGACGAGCTGGCTCACCTGCTGGTCCGGATCCTTCACGAAAGGCTGCTCCAGCAGGGTGACCTCACGGTACCACTTCTCGATTTTCCCCTCGACGATCTTCTCGACAATCTCGGGCGGCTTGCCCATCTCGGCAACCTGGGCGGCCATCATCTCCCGCTCGCCGGCGACGAGGGCCGGGTCCAGTCCGTCGCGATCCACCGCAAGGGGACTGGACGCCGCCACCTGCATCGCCAGATCTCGGACGAATCCGCCAAAGTCATCTGTCCGCGCGACGAAGTCCGTTTCGCAGGCCACTTCGATCATCACGCCGATCTTGCCGTTTGAGTGCATGTAGGACCCGATCAGGCCCTCTTTCGTGGCACGACCGGCCTTCTTCGCTGCGGTGGCCAGCCCCTTCTTGCGGAGAAAGGCGACCGCTTCCTCCAGGCTCCCCTCGGACTCTGAGAGAGCCCTCTTGCAATCCATGATTCCGGCTCCGGTCTTCTCGCGGAGCTCCTTCACCGTCTGTGCGTCGATCGACATGATTCCCTTTCCTCGGGTCGTCCGCCCCTGGGGGGCGGTTCACCCCATCTGTTCCCGTTGTTGCCGTGCATTCGCCTCGCCGGTTGCTATTCTCCGGCTGCGGTCGGCGCCTCCTGGGAAGTCCCGCTCTCAGGCTTCGGGGCTGGGGCCTTCTCGGTGGTGTCCACCTTGTCGGCGCTGGCCAGGTGCTTCTTCGCCGCATCTGCGGCTTCCGATGCCTTCTCTGCGGCTTCCTTCTCTCGCTTTCCGGCCTCTTCCTTGGCGTGCGCGGAGCCTTCCTTCACGGCCGACGCAATGGCCCCCGTCAGAAGCTGAATGGACCGGATGGCATCGTCGTTTCCAGGGATCGGGTGGGACACACCCGTCGGGTCGCAGTTCGTATCCACGATTCCAACAACCGGAATCCCCAGCTTGATGGCCTCGGACAGTGCAATCTTCTCCCGCTGCGTATCCACGATGAAGATGGCGGAAGGGGTGCGGTCCATGTCCTTGATCCCACAGAAGACCTTGTCGAGCTTCATCCGCTCTTTGTCGAGTCCGAGCCGCTCCTTCTTGGCGAGAGACTCGTAGGAACTGTCCGCGGCCATGCTCTCCAGATCCTTCAGGCGCGCGATGGACTTGCGAACCGTCTGGAAGTTGGTGAGCATGCCGCCAAGCCAGCGTTCCGTGACATAGTGCTGACCGCAGTCGATGGCCATGTCCCGAATGGTGTCCTGTGCCTGCTTCTTCGTGCCGACGAAGAGCACGCAGCCGCCGCCCTTGACGACCTCGCGGGTCATGCTCCGGGCCTTTTCGACGAGAGAGAGGGTCTTCTGGAGGTCCAGGATGTAAATCCCGCTGCGCTCCATGAAGATGTACTTCTTCATCTTCGGGTTCCAGCGCTGTGTCTGGTGCCCGAAGTGGACGCCTGCCTCAAGCAGAGTCCTCAGGGAAACATCCGACAAGATCTTCCTCCGGCTCAGTGGTTTGTCTTCCGCTGCCATCCACCCGGCCGGGCCGCGCGACGCTCTCGCGCCGCCACGGACCCCCGGTCCGGTCCGACAGCGTGCAGGATTTCGAGCTTCTAGCGCTTGCTGAACTGGAACCGCTTGCGTGCGCCAGGCTGCCCGTACTTCTTTCGCTCGACCATCCGGGAGTCCCGGGTCAGAAGCCCGGCGGCCCGGAGCGGCCTGCGAAGTTCTTCATCCAGCTTCAGGAGCGCCCGGGCGATGCCCAGACTGATGGCCCCTGCCTGCCCTGTCGTGCCGCCGCCGCGAACGGAGACGAGCACATCAAAGCGAGTCTTGTTTCCTGTCGCGTCGAGAGGCTTCTCGGCGTGGTCGACCAGCGCCTTGCGGGGGAAGTACTCCGCGGCATTCCGCCCGTTGACCGTGTGCTCTCCGCCACCGGGAACCAGTCGGACCTTCGCGACCGCAGTCTTCCTCCGACCGGTAGCGCAGAACGGACCTTCCGACATCTATTCTCTCCTTCGTTGACCGACCCGACACGCGGGCCCCGGCGGCTTCGCCGGATCCTCTTCAGGATCTACCGGACGATGTACCGGGCATCCTCAATCTCAAACGGCTTCGGGTCCTGCGCGGCGTGCTCGTGATCCGGCCCCGCGTAGATCCGTACTTTCGTCAGCATCTTCCGCCCGAGGCGGGTCTTCGGGAGCATCCCGCGGACCGCCTTCCGGACCACTTCTTCCGGGCGGGTCTCCATCAGGTCACGGTAGCCTCTGGCCTTCAGGCCGCCGGGATACCCCGAATGGGTGTATTGCACTTTCTTGTCCAGCTTGTCGCCGGTAAGAACCACCTTGGAGGCATTGACGATCACAACATGATCCCCGTTGTCCAGGTGGGTGGAATAGTTGGGTTTGTGCTTCCCTCTGAGGAGAGTGGCGACCCGAGTGGCAAGACGACCGAGGACGAGTCCCTCGGCATCGACAATGTGCCACTTCCGGTCGATCTCGGATCCCCGGGTAACATGCGTTCTCAACGGCTCATCCTCCCCCCGTGCGGGGGTCCCAAGTGGCTTGTCGGGCGTTCCTGCCCATCCACAGCATTCCGCTGCGGACACAAAGGGCGGACAGACTAGCAGGGTGCCGGATGGCCCGTCAAGATCCGTATGGGGGTTATCCCACCGGAGGCGGAGCTTCGGCCAGCGCCCGGAGGGCCTTCCCGTAAGGCGCGCGCGCGATCCCGCGATCGGTCACGATGGCCGTGACGAAGCGGGCAGGGGTGACATCAAACGCCGGGTTGAAGGCGTTCACCCCCAGAGGCGCGAATCGAACCCCACGAGGCTCGGTCACCTCTTCCGGCGCTCTCTCCTCGATGGGGATGCCTTCGCCGGAGGGAGTGGCCGGATCCACGGTGGAAAGCGGCGCCACCACGAAAAACGGAATGTCATGTTCCCGCGCGAGTACCGCCAGCGGATAGGTTCCGATCTTGTTCGCGACATCCCCGTTGGCGGCAATCCGATCCGATCCGACGACCACGCAGTCCACCATCCCCCGGGAAAGGGCCGATCCGGCCGCATTGTCGCACAGGAGGGTGACCGGAACGCCGAACCGGGCGAGCTCCCACGCGGTGAGGCGGGCCCCCTGAAGAAGGGGGCGCGTTTCGTCCGCCAGCACCCGGATGGCTTTCCCGTCCTCCACGGCGGCATAGATGACCGCCAGCGCGGTTCCCCGGCCGCCCGTGGCCAGTGCGCCCGCGTTGCAGTGCGTGAGGACGGTCCCTTTCGTCGGAAGCAGCGCCGCGCCGAGGCGGCCCATCGCCCGGCAGGATGCTGCATCTTCGGCATGGATGCGCCGGGCTTCGTCCAGGAGCGCGGCCTTCCGCTCCTCGATCGAGCCCCCCTCCGATGCCTGGAGCGATGCCCTCATGCGGTCCACGGCCCACGGCAGGTTCACGGCGGTCGGGCGCGCCGCCCGGAGAAGCGCCAGTGCAGCCTCCACTTCCGCGACGAACGCAGCCGGGTCCGTCGCGCGGGAGTGGTGTGCGGCCAGGGCGGCACCGTAACCCGCCGCCACCCCGATGGCGGGTGCCCCGCGCACCGCGAGCCGGCGGATGGCGTCCGCGATCTCCTCCGGCGTGCGACAGGGCAGCTCCTCCTCGCGCTCGGGAAGGAGCGTCTGCTCCAGAAGATGAACCACCCCGTCCTCCCAGCGGACGGTGGAGAAGGGTGCGCCCGGCGGGGAATGTTCCGTCATGATCTAGAACTCTCCTGTGGGAGGGGCGGCCTGGCCGGAAGATAGCGGCCAGGCCTCCCGCCCGCCACCGGGAAAGGGGCGGAGCGCTTGCCCCACCCCTTTCCGCACACTACCGGTATCGTGCCTTGGCGCGTCCCCAGCTGGCGGACTCCATGCCGGTCGCGGCGGGAGGCGACGCGGCCACCGCCACATCTCCGGCCGGGAACCGCGAGAAACGAACCTCCCGGATGAAACCGGCCTCCGCGCGAATCGACCAGAACGCACCGGTCGCGCCTCCAAGCCCCAGGTCCTCCCCGACGATCACCTCCGACCCCACGACCGACCCCCGCGCACCCACAGCTTCCGCCAGGTATGCCTCTCCGAGTGCCGCGCCGAAAAGGACGCCATCCGATTCCGGGACGGGAACCTCCGAGTGATCCATGAGGAGCGCATTCCCTCCGCCCTGCTTGCTGCAGTACCGGTTGATGCACTCTTTCGGGGCGTTGTCGTGGTAGCACGCCTTGATGCAACCCCAACTCGTCGCCGGGATCGTGGTCGCCAGCGCGGGGACGGACGACCCCGCGAGAAGGAGTGCAACCAGCGGCAGAATGCGCAGCAGGTCCGTGAAGCGGAACTTCCGATGGTTCAACATGGTGGAATCCTCCCTTGTGCGTTTGTGTTCCGACAACATCGGGGAGCTTCGGGGAGATCCCTGACGCCGCCAACAGGCGGCGCACCTGTGTCTGTCGTCTATCGCGTCATGATGACTTTGGCGACGGCCGTCCCCCCCTCTCCCGTCACGCGAACGAAGTACACGCCCGACGCCACCGGCCCGCCCGCGTGATCGTGACCGTCCCACACGAGCGCGTGCTCCCCCGCCTCCCGGTGATGCGGAGTCGCCAGCGTCCGCACGAGACGCCCACCCACATCGTGGATGCGTGCGGAGATTTCCTGCCCGCGGGCGAGCGCGAACAGGACCGCCGTCTCTCCTGCGGTAGGGTTCGGGGCGATGCCCAGTCCGAAGGGCCCGAGCGGCCCGGCCGCCCCACCCGGCCGCACCGAGGTGGACGCACCGCGCAGTTCCGGACGAATGACCGGATGCCCCTCGGCCGCCGCGTATCGCAACCACTTGACGGCTTCGGGCGTATCGAGCGCCATCTCCCGAACCGCACGAAAGAACAGTTCCGGCCACAGAATCCACGAGTCGTCGTGAAGGCGAAGCTCATGGTAGCGACGCGCAAGATCCAGATGCCGGGGCTTCAGACCGCCGCGCTTGTGCGAAAACCAGACGACCGCCGTTGTTCCCAACGCGGGGTCTGCCGTCTGGAAGTCCCATGCGTACGACGGGTAGTACGACGGGTTGTTCCGATCCGTGTCTCCCATGCCGCATCCGGGCGCCTCGACCACGATCCGCTGACGAACCGGAACATCGGCCATCGTGAAATAGGCCGCCGTTCCTCCGAACACCTTCTGGAGAAGGAACCCGAAGTTCGACCGGTTGCTGACATTCGCCATCACCTGAAGCGAGGTAACGCCCGCGTTGATGGCGGCGGCGACCGCCTGCCTTCGGGCCGCGTAGTCTCCGCAGTCGATGAAGTCGCTGTCGAGAATCGTGTCGACGGGGATTCCCTCCGCACCGTAGGACGCGGCGATCCCGGCCATCGTGCCGGCGGGTTCCCCGTCCGATGCGGGAGAGCACCCGGTCATGTCGCCCACGATCTGGAGCACCCTGTCCGGGGAAATCCAGTCCCCGTGCAGATAGTCCAGCGCGCTCTGCACCCCGTGAGTCACCTGCTCCACGGTGTGCCCCTGAATTCGCATCCAGGGCGTGTCGGGGATTTCGTCTCCGTCAAAGTCAACAATGAGCGCGTCGGAGGCGGTGCCCCAGTACGACTCTCCCCCGGGGTCGTCCGTCGGGTAGTAAGTGCCCACGATGTCGTACTCCGGAACCGAACCCTCGTTGGCCTCTCCCACGATCACGAAGACCGGCAGGTGTTCCGCGGACGCGCCGCCCGCCGCCGCCCAGGCCGACTGTGCCGCCGCCCGCGCGTCGTCCGGATCCGAGGACCCTATGACCTTCGTGCAGGAGAGACCCTGCGACTCGTACCAGTCGATCTCCGGGCCGAGCGCGTCCATGAAATCTCCCCGCGACGAATAGAACACGATCCGCGCCGCCGATCCGGAGGACACACGCGGGAACACCGCCGGGGAGGGATCCCGCCCGGGCGGATACGGTCCCCAGCTCGCGGCGGCGTCGTTCAGATTTCGCAGGCTCGAGAGCATCGGCGGGGTTTCCGCCAGGCGGATCGGCCTCGTCCGGTCCGGGGCCGAACCATCTCCGGGATGCTCCCGCACGATGTACTCGCCGCTCCCGGGTTCCGGAAGGGCCACCTCGTAGAAGTGCGGGCGCTCTCCTCCCTCGGCCGGAATGCGAACCAGCGGGTGTTCCGACTTCGCGTCCAGAATGGAAAACGCGGACGACCCCCACTCCCGATCCGTCACGAACCCCAGGCGCACATTCCCCGTCTTCGGATCCCGCCACGCATGAGCACTCTCGAACGCGCACGCGGTGTTGCTTGCCGATACCGTCGAGTAGAGCAACCACTCGAAGTCGTCCTTGCCCGGCGGAGCGCCATCGCCATTGAGAGAAAGCTCGTCGTTCCAGAGCGGGTGCGTATCCGATGCGTCCACCCGAATGACGACCGAACCCGTGTCGACCGGATGGATGTCGAACTCAATCCGATGGTCCGACACCCACTTCACCCGGTCGATATGCACCCGGGCGCTCCCGTCAATGACGCGCCCCGGCCACGAAATGTCCATTCGCGCGCTGAACTCCACCCACCCCGCAACGGTCGCCGTATCGAGAACGGCCCCCGAGGGAGGATGATAGTCCGTGACATGCGGCGTGACCTCCAAGTCCGTACTGCTGTTCAGCCGAAAGTAACCCGGGCCGTACGAGGAGGGGAGAACCGTGTTCCAGTTCCATGTGTTCTGCAGGTTGCGGTCCTCCAATGTTCGCCGACCCAGAAGACCGTCAAACACCTCGCGAATCACCATGACGGCGTCCGGGTTGTTCACCGGCAGCGTGTGTCCGCCGACAACTTCATACGGGAGTTTGTTCGCGTAGGAGGTCGACCAGCACGACGCATTGTGGAAGTAGGTATGGTGGTCGACCGCAAACCAAGCGACAACATCTCCTGTAACCCAGAGGGTATAGCAGTCGGTCGTGCCCCAATCCGACGGATCCGGCAGATAGCCGATCTCGTTGTGTGCGAAGCCGTAAGTGGTTCGGTAGTTGGCCACCGTGGCCTCCATTGCCGACTCCGGAATCCCGCAAGTGTGCTCCAGCAACATCTTGTCCAGTTCTCCATGTGTGGAGATCTTGAGGATCCCGGAATTCCCCAGTGCCTCTATGAGCTTCCTCAGATTCACGGACGGTGTGCTGGTGGCTACGCTGTCGGCCGCCCAGTGTTCCTCTTCTCCGGGGGGCTCCCATGCTCTGTAACCCTCGGCCTCCAGCGCCAGGCGAAGCTCAAAGGGGTCCGTGTCCGCACCGAACTGATCCTGAAAGGGATCGAGAAAGAAGGCCTCATTCCGGATTGGACAGGTGTTGACCGGAAGAGAGGGCGCCGGGAACGCCAGAACGAGAAGTACGGCCAGTCGAAGCCACCTCGATGCGTGCATGGCGTTTACCTCCGGAAACGGGAGAGGTCGTAGGGTACTCGGCTGAGGAGGACCTTCCGCCAGCCGTTCGGGTAAGGTGGAAGGTCGACCAGCATGTTCCACCTCAGTTCCCACAGAGACTCCGGATCCGACTCCAGGATGTTCACTAGCACCGGGTCCCACCCGCTGAAGCTCGGAAGCATGTGGATCACTTCCCGCGCGGTGGCCGGATCTACCGGTCCCCGCTGCGGGTAATCGGGAACCCTTTCGCGAATGTCCTCGTGGAACCAGAAGGAGTTCACGCCGTCGCCGGGGCGATAGATGAAGACCGGCTGCCCTTCCTTGTTCGGCCACGAGCGCGTGACGGCCTGAACGAGCGTGTCGAGAAGCGAGTTCCTGATCTTCTCGTGCATGGGCCGTTGCTCTTCCGCCCGACGCTTCACAGACTCCTCTCTCGTTTCATTCGCTATCGGACCGCCTTTGCGACAGTCCTCCGGGCCCCCGATCGAAGTAGAAGAACAGAGCACCTCCTGCCCGTCCTCAAGTGTGACTCTCCACCACAATGGCCTCTGGGAATCAAATGAGGCGTCGACATGGATCAGTTCGCACTTCACGACCGCTGGAAGACTCTCCAGTTGGGCCTTCTGGAACTTCAGCGGCTTGTCTTCGTTCTTGCGCGCCAGCAGTCTGACAGAGCTTTCTCTCACCCGTTCCGGGGTGCTCTTCCGGCGGTCCCACGGCGTGTATCCGAAAATCTCGGTCAGGAGTTTGTACGGCGTGTAGTCCTGCGCGGGAGAGAATGGCACCCAGTCGTTCTGCTCCGTCACCACGAAGATGGTGTCGTTTTGTGTGACGAGACGGAAGTTCACCAGCGTGTTGCCATACAGGAACAGCGGAACTCCCCGGGCCACCAGATCCACATCCCGGAGGTAGGTGTTTCCGTGAGTGGAAGCCGCCCGTGCGTCAGGCGGCGCGGCCATGGTTCCGGCGCAGGCGATCAGGAGCATCCACACGAGACGGAGGACAACGGGTCGGGCCGACATGGGCTTTCCTTTCCGGAGCGGTCCCGGCCCCGGAAGGCTTCCCGGGCCATCGCTCCCGCAATCGCACAAGGGTCTCTGCAGGGATCGTGCCGCTCCGGGAGTCCACGCGGTGGCGAGGCCGTTTCAGCGCAGACTGCCCGCACACCGGGGAACGGGCGGCATTCCCTGAACGGGCAGCGTGACCGACGCCGAGTCCAATGGGAACGACGGGGCCAGCGAACCGGCCCGCGGATGCGCCGCCCGCCCGGTCAAAGCAAGCGGAGAGGCGCTTTAGCATTACGACGCGCGAACCCATGCGCGCATGGGGAGGAGCGTGCCGGGTCAGTCGGAGGAGGCCGGGTCGTACTCGCGGGGTGCGTGATTCACCGGGCCGGAGCGAATCACATTCGCGCGGAGTCGCTCACCGATCACCTCTTCGGCCCGATGACCGGCGGTGATCATCTTCTCGATGTCGAAACCCGTATCCACACCCATCTCTTCCAGGAGGCACACCAGGTCTTCGGTGCAGGTGTTGCCGGTGAATCCCGCCTGATACTTCCCCGCGCTCGTCGCTGGTTGTCCTCCGATGGCGCCGAGCGAGGTGTCGACGAATCGCAGCCCCAGTTCGAGTGCCGCCACCGAGTTCACGATGCCGTTCCCGCGCGTGTCATGGAAGTGGGCGATAAACTCCGCCTCCGGGAAGAGCGTACGCAGCTCGCCGACTCGTTCGCGAACAGAGGCAGGGTTGGCCGCGCCGGTCGTGTCCCCGAGCATGATCGTGTCGGCACCTTCCTCCAGGTAGAAGCGCGTCACCGATATCACATCCTTCATCGAGACATCTCCGGCAATAGGACAACCGTAGACCGTCCCCGGACACCCGATCACCTTCACGCCCAGTGCGAGTGCGCGACGCATGATCTCCGCGTGAGCGCGCATCGCTTCGGTGTGGGTCATGCGGAAGTTGACACGGTTGTGAGTCTCGCTGGCGGAGATCATGAGGATGATCTCGTCCGCGCCGAAGCCCTCGCGCTGGCAGACTTCGAAACGATCAAAGCCCTTCGCGTTCGGCATGAGAACCACATACGAGACGCCGGGCCGTCGCTCCACCGATTGCAGCACTTCCACGCAGTCGGCAAACTGCGGAAGAAGCTTCGGGTGAGAGAAGCTGGTGACCTCCAGCTTGCGCACGCCGGAATCGAGAATGCGCCGGATCATGTCCAGCTTGTGTTCGGTGGGGATGACCTTCGGGATCGACTGCAGGCCATCACGGGCCCAGCACTCACAAACGGTGACGGATTCAGGAAGCGACATCGTGCTCTCCATTCGATCCGGGGGTCGCGCACGGCGGGGCGGACATCAGTCCGGATCCGATCTTGACAGGCATCCCACCAAGTGGATAGTGGCAGACCATACGAATCCGACCTGCCCGGGTGCAAACGGAAAAGGAGAAGTTCGTGAACTCCCGCCGTCCGGAACCCTTTCCCACAGCCGACCGACCCCGGATTCCCGCATTCACCCCCGCGCCTTCGGAGGTCGAAGACCTCGTGGAAAGCGCGAAGACCCATCCGCTTGGCATGGACTACCTGCTGGAAGGCGCGCCGGACTCGGTCGCCGCCACATTCGGGGTCCACGCCTTTGTGGTGGATGCCGCGCGCGCCGCGCTGCGCGATGGAGAGCCCGCCGGGAAGATCGAGGCGCGGCAGGCACAGGGAGGCTGAACGCGCGTCAGCGTTCCGGCCGAAGCACTTCCGCAATCAGATCGAGTGACGGCCCGAGAGGGAGTCCGACGACATTGGAGTAGTCGCCCGTGATTCCTTCGACGAAGAGACGCCCGCGCTCCTGAATGGCATATGCCCCCGCCTTTCCGAACGGCTCCCCGGAGGCCACATAGGCGACAATCGACTCTTCGGTGAGGGGCCGAAACCGGACTCGCGTGGAGACGACGCACTCCGCAGACCGGCCGGTCGCGGCATCCTCCACGCAGACACCGGTCCGCACCCGGTGTTCGACTCCGGCCAGCGCGCGGAGCATTTCCTGCGCCTGGGCCTCATCGTGAGGCTTTCCGAGAACCCGCCCGCCAAGCACGACCACCGTATCCGCACCGAGCACCATTCCGCCGGTTCGCGTCCGGGCGACCGCGCGGGCCTTCCGTGCGGCAAGCACTCGCACCAGCGACTCGGAGTCCTCCGGGAGATCGCTCCGCTCATCCACTTCCGGCGGCACAATCTCCAGCGGGATCCCCACGCTCTCCAGCAGGTCTTTTCTGCGTGGAGAAGACGACGCCAGCACCAGCGGCCGACTTCGGAAGGGCGACTCCGCCCCGACAAGCGCAAACCAGTTCATCGGGACCTCTCCGCGGAATCCAGCACCAGCGTCACCGGGCCGTCGTTCACCAGACCCACTTCCATGTGCGCGCCAAACCGGCCGGTCTCGACCGGGATGCCCTCGGAGAGCAGGTGAAGGCGCACTGTTTCGAGAAGGGGGACCGCGACCGCCGGGAGGGCGGCACGGTCAAACGACGGACGGCGGCCCTTGCGTGCATCGCCCAGAAGCGTGAACTGCGACACCAGAAGCAACGCGCCCCCGCATTCCACCACGGATCGGTTCATGCGCCCTTCGGCATCCGGCATCACGCGAAGATGCGCGATCTTGCGGGCCATCCACTCCGCATCGGCGGAGTCGTCTCCGTCTGCAACGCCGACCAGCACGAGGAGTCCTCCGCATTCCGGGGGGACTCTCCCGACGACCTCTCCGTCCACGGACACTTCGGCCCGGGTCACTCTCTGGATCACAGCGCGCATGGAGTGGACTCTATCACGGGTGAGTCTCCCCCGCCTCGTCGGGAACTCGACGGCGCGCAATGAATGCCCAGTGCCGGGCGCGGTCTCCGCGACGGTGCGAGAAGAGATCGTCCGGGTGGGACGCTGTGCAGAGCGAGAAGTCCACCAGGTTGTCGGGTGGAATGCCCGCCGCGCGAGCCTCGGCCAGCGCGCACGACGGCAGGTCCAACAGGTAATGATCCGCTTGCGCATCTCCCGGGGGGGCAGCGTGGCCTTCCCGGTCCACGGGAACGGAGAACGGTTCGGGAAAGAGCCCGGCCACTTCCGCACCGACCGCGTACTTCTGCCCACGAATCGCGGGACCTGTGGCCAGCAGAATCTCTCCCGGCTTTGATTCGAAGTGGCTGCGAAGCGCGTTCACCAGTTCCCCGACAACGCCCGCCACCAGACCCCGCCACCCCGCATGCGCCACGCCAAATGCGCCTGTCCCGACATCCACCGCAAAGACGGGCACGCAATCCGCAACCGTGACGGCAAGCACGACTCCGTGCTCCTGCGCAATCACTGCGTCCGCCGGTTCTTCGCACGCGCACCCGGGGCGAATGACCGCGACCGTGGCGCCATGCTCCAGGCGCGGCGCGACAACCCGCGCGCCCGAGAGACCCGCGTCGGCAAGCAGGCGTTCGCGACGCGCCTCCACCCGTGCGGCGTCCGCCGTGGCTCGCAACGAGAAGTTTCCAAGGCTGGCGTGCGTGACTCCGTGCAGTACGCCTCCCGGCAGGCTCAGCGCGGGCGCGTGGATGCGGAGCGCCCCGCCGTTCCCTGTCAATCTGGCTGCGGATCCCGGGGCGGAACCGGTCGTCACAGGTGCTCCGGGTTCTGGTCCTCGCGAACCACATCGGTGACGCCCTTCACCTTGCGCATGACTTCGATTGCCAGGCGAAGGTGGTGGAGATCCAGCACCTCGACAAGAAATGTGCCGGTCGCACGATACCCGTCGGCTTCCATCGTCGCTGAGAGGATATTCGTCTCGGCTTCGGTGATGGCGGCGGACAGGTCCGCGAGAAGCCCGGCCCGATTCTCGCCGCCCACGAGAATCCGCACACGGAAGTGCGTGTCCTGCGCCACATCCCAGTCCACGGAGACCCGACGGTCCACCCCGTCCTTTTCCGGGAATGTGCTTGGACAGTCGATCCGATGCACTGAAATCCCCCGGCCGGTCGTCACAATCCCCACGATGCTCTCCCCCGGAACCGGCTGGCAACACTGAGCGAACCGGATCATCACATTGCTGAGTCCCTGAACGCGCACGCCGCCTTCCCGTCGTCTCGTGAAGGTGAGAATCCGGCGAAGTCCCGACGGTTCCTTCGACGAATCGGCCAGTTCCGGGAAGAGGCGCCGGATCACATGGACCGCGGAGAGATCTCCCTGACCCACCGCCGCGCGAAGCTTCTCCACAGAGTCAAAACCGAGCGACTCCGCGAACTTCCGGTCGAGAGCCGCGTCCGCATCCACGCGGTGACGCTTTGCCTCCCGTTCGAGCATCTCCTTCCCGAGTGAGATGGAGTGCTGCATCTGCTCCAGCCGGAAATGGCGGCGAATCTTCCCGCGGGCGCTCGAAGTCCGGACCACCTTCAGCCAGTCCTGGCTGGGTTTGCCCATGGGCGAAGTGATGACCTCCACGGTATCGCCGTTGCGAAGCGTGGAGCGGAGCGGCACGATCTTCCCGTTCACACGCGCACCCACACA
The DNA here is from genome assembly GCA_030747075.1 of Gemmatimonadota bacterium. Taxonomy (NCBI): domain Bacteria; kingdom Pseudomonadati; phylum Gemmatimonadota; species Gemmatimonadota bacterium. The sequence continues at coordinate 59,806 of JASLLL010000008.1, read as the reverse complement.
GTGGTGGCCGACCTCGGTATGAACCAGATACGCGAAGTCGATCGGCGTGCCCCCTTTCGGAAGCACCTTCAGTTCTCCGCGGGGCGTGAAGACAAACACTTCATCCTGAAACAGATCCGACTTCAGAAGGTCAAGAAACTCCTCCGCACCCTGATCCGCCTGCTCCTTCACGAGATCCCCGATCCACGGGAACCGCGCCATCGCTTCGGGCGCGCCCGTCACGCCTTCCTTGTAGGCCCAGTGCGCCGCAATCCCATACTCCGCCTCGCGGTGCATCTCCGGCGTACGGATCTGGAACTCTACCCATTCGTGGTCGGGTCCGATCACGGTGGTGTGCAGGGAGCGATAGTGGTTCGACTTGGGGTTGGCGATGAAGTCCTTGATTCTGTCCGGAACCGGTGTCCAGAGGCCGTGGATGATGCCCAGCACTTCGTAGCAGTCGGTCGGCGTGGGTACGATCACGCGCACGGCGAGGAGATCGTAAATCTCGTCGAACTCTTTCCCGCGCTTTTTCATCTTGTTGTAGATGCTGTAGAAGTGCTTCGGGCGGCCTGCTATGTCGTCCGGCTTGATCCCGGCCTTTTCGAACATCTCCTGAAGCGACTCCGTCAGGCGTTCCAGATACGCCTGCCTTTCGTCACGACGAGCCACCACCTTGTCCACCAGGCTGGCGTATGCCTCCGGTTCCAGATGCTTCAGCGCCTGATCCTCCAGTTCCCAGCGAATGGCGGCGATCCCGAATCGGTGCGCAAGCGGTGCATAGATCTCCAGAGTCTCCCGCGCAATCCGATGCCTCTTGTCTTCGCGGAGAAAATGAAGCGTACGCATGTTGTGAAGCCGGTCCGCCAGCTTGATCAGGATGACCCGAACATCCCGGGCAATGGAGAGAAGCATCTTTCGCCAGGTTTCCGCATGCTGCTCCGCAGGGCTGTTGAACTCGAACCCGCCGACCTTTGTCACGCCGTCCACGATGCCCGCAATCTCGGGGCCGAACTCCTTCGCAATGCTCTCCATTGTGTGATCCGTATCCTCCACGATGTCGTGGAGAAGCCCGGCCGCGATCGTCACGGTGTCCAGATGAAGCTCGGCCAGCACAATCGCCACGGCCAGGCAATGGTGAATGTAGGGATTGCCGGAAAGCCGGTTCTGGCCTTTGTGGTTGTCGCGGGAGAAAACCCACGCGCGTTCAAGAAGCGCCCGGTCATAGCGGGAGGGATCGTCCAGAGCGGCGAGAAGGTCTTCGAAGGTGAGGATCTTCTCCGGGGGGGGAGGCGAGTCGTGCGGGATCCGCGCGGGGTGAGTACTCACGGGGTCGCCTCCCGGAAATCATCGACGCGCAGTTGCGGCGTCCGGCGCCCTCTCCACTCGTTGACATTGACCGTCCCGACGAGATCCACCCGTCCGGGAGGAAAGGGCCGCGCGGAGACTTCTTCTCCGAGATTGAAGCCGATGCACTCCAGGCCACCCTCGGCGCCGTCGGACAGGCGGAGCTTCAGGTGCCCCTTGCCCACCACACGCCGATCCACCGGGTCCACATTTCGCATGAGAAAAACCGGGCGCGGGTTTCCGAGACCGAACGGCCCCATGCGATCCAGTTCCTCGGCAAGGTCCAGCGTGACGCTCGCTTCTTCCAGGTCGGTGTCGATACGCAAGAGGGGCCGCGAGTTCTTCTCCGTAAGCTGGCTACCAATGGCCCCGGCAAACCGCGTGCGAAAGTCCGACAGGTGCGCGCGGTCAATGGTCATCCCGGCGGCCATGGAGTGCCCGCCGAACTGCACGAGCAGGTCCGCGCACTCCTCCAGCGCCGCATGAACATCCACGCCGGCGATGGAGCGTGCGGAACCGCGCCCGGTATCTGATCCGTCGAAGGAGAAGAGAACGGTCGGTCGATAATGCCGTTCGACAACCTTTGATGCGGCAATCCCCAGGACCCCCGGGTGCCACGAGTTGGATGCCAGAACAATCCCGTCCGGCTGATCTCCCGCCGTCCCGCGATCAATGGCAGCCAGCGCGTCCTCGACCGTCGTCCGGCTGATGTCCTGACGCGCCCGGTTGGCTTCGCCCAGACTGCGGGCAAGGTCCGCAGCCGTCGTCGTGTCTTCGGCGGTGAAGAGCCGAACCGCGTCCGATGCATCACCCAGGCGACCCGCCGCGTTGATCCGCGGGCCGAGAAGGAACGCAATGTGCCACGGTTCCACCTGACCTTCGATCCCCGACTCCTGAAGAAGCGTATGAACGCCGACCTTCGCGCGACGGTTCAATACGCGCATTCCTTCGCGAACGAGCGCGCGGTTCTCGCCAACCAGCGGCACCACATCCGCCACCGTCCCGAGGGCCACCAGGTCCAGATCCGCGGTCGGGTCTGTGAAGTGGCCCGTGCGTGAGTTCAGTCCACGAAGAAGCTGATACACGACGCCGACGGCCGCGAGGTTCTTGTCCGGGTAGGGACAGCCAGGCTGCTTCGGGTCCACCACGGCCACCGCGGGAGGAAGCTCGGGGCCGGCTTCGTGGTGGTCCGTGACCACGACATCCACGCCCGATTCCCGAAGCGACGCCACTTCCTGAACAGATCGAATCCCGCAGTCCACTGTCAGAAGAAGTCCGGGTTTCCGCGCCAACACCTCCGGGAGGACACGCTCGGAGAGGCCGTAGCCGTGGTCCATGCGGCGCGGGAGGAGCCAGTCGACATTGGCGCCGACGGCGCGGAGCCCCAGATACGCCAGCGAAGTTCCGGTGACGCCGTCCACATCGAAATCGCCGAAGACGAGGATTCGCTCGCCGCTCTCTACCGCAGCAAGGAGACGCTCAATCGCGGCCTCGGCCCCGGCAAAAGCAAGGGGTGACGAAAGCGTGTCCAGCGTGGGGTGGAGGAAGCTCTCCGCATCCGTCGGGTCTATCATCCCGCGCCCGGCCAGCACACGAGCGAGAACGGGGCCGCATCCGATCGCTTCTTCGAGGCGCACGACGGCTGTGTCCTCGAGACCCCGAAGTTCCGACCAGTGCTTTTGCATCCCGGGCCTCGCTTCCTGCGCCGGTAAAGGACCGGGGGGAGATCCATAAGCCGAGTTCTGTACGGGTCCGAAGGACCCGTGGTGGCCATTTATCTAGGACCCGGGTTGCCCCGGGCCTCCAGCAACCTACCCGAGAATCATAACGAGGCGGGCGACCTCTCTTCTCCTATGTGGCCTTGCTCCAGGTGGGGTTTACCAAGCCGCCGAAGTCACCCCCGGCGCTGGTGAGCTCTTACCTCACCGTTTCACCCTTACCCCGGCCGAAGCCCGGGCGGTTTGTTTTCTGTGGCACTTTCCTTCGCGTTGCCGCGACTGGCCGTTAGCCAGCACCCTGCCCTGTGGAGCTCGGACTTTCCTCGGCCCTCCGAAGAGGGACGCGACCACCTGTATCTCCCCCACGAGATCTAGTTCCCCGATTTCGCGGCCTTCGCCGCCCGGTCCAGGGCCCGGTTTGCAAGACGGTCGGCCTCCGCGTTTTCCTTTCGCGGGATATGGCGAACTTCCACCGAGTCAAACGACACCAGAAGCCCGTCCACCTTGTTCTTCAACACGGCCAGCGCAGGCTGACGCACGCGATACTCGCCGCGGATCTGCCGAACGACCAGTTCGCTGTCGAGCCGCAGTTCCAGCGAACGCAGCCCCAGCTCGCGCGCGGACTCCAGCCCCGCGAGGACTGCCCGGTACTCGGCGACATTGTTGGTCGTCTTTCCGATGCAGAGGCCCTTCGCGAGAAGTTCCGTTCCATCATCCGCAAGAATCCGGACACCGATCGCCGCAGCCCCGGGGTTCCCGCGGGACGCGCCGTCGCTGTACACGACCGCGCTTCCCGTGCGTGACCCCGTCGGCGCCGGAGCGATCGTCTCCGCAAGCCCTTCCAGCAGCGACTCCACCTCCGCCCGGGCCGCGCCGCCCTCCGAAGACATTTCGTCCAGTCCCTTCCCGGCAAGCAACCCGTTCAGGAGACGCCGGGCGCTGTCAGAAATCAACGGCCTCCTCTTTCTCCTCGACCCAGATGAGAATCCGTCCGCACTGCTCGCAGGTCACCAGCTTCCGACCGAGGCGCACTTCCTGGTGGTGCTGCGGAGGAAGACGGAACCCGCACCCGGTGCACGCCCCCCGACTCAGCGAAGACACAAACGGGGGTCTTCCGGAGCGGCGCAGTCGCATGTAATACGACATGATCGGACGGCTCACCGCGTCGAGAAGAGGAGCACGCAATTCCGACGCTTCGTCATGGATGGTCTGGAGGCTGTGGGTCGTCTCGTCCAGCGTGGCGCGGGCGGCGGCTGCAATCTTCTCCTGCTCCTCCAGCGCGGACTCCAGTTCAGGAAGATCCGTCTTCGCCGCTTCGATCCGCTCGAGCGCGCTGATGCCCCGCTCTTCCAGAGAGTCCGCCCGATCCTTGAGCGCATCCATTTCGTGCTGGTAGGCCTCGGCCTCCACCGCATTTCGCACCATCATCTGCTGCGTCTGGAGCTTGCGGAACTTCTCGTTGTTGAGCATCAGATCCAGCTCGCACTGGCGGTGGCTCACCGTGGCGGACCGAAACTGCTCGTCCACGCGCTCCTTCGCTTCGCGAGCGGCGGCAAGGGGGGCCTCGATGGCTGCCACTCGAGCGGGAAGGACACTTCGGTGCACTTCGCATTCGAGAAGTTTCTTGTCCAGTTCCTGGAGTTCCAGCAGGGCCTTGACCTCTTCGGGTCTCACGGTTTCCTCCTCTGCCTCGTGCGCGCCGAGACCGAAAAAAGGGCGCCCCCGTTCAAGGAGCACCCGGCCAGAGCCATCCGCCAGCGGGATTCCGTGGAGTGGATCAAGGCTACCGGCTGAGTCAATGCTCCTTCTCGGGTTTCCCCGAACCTGGTGGGCGATACTGGACTTGAACCAGTGACCTCCCGCGTGTGAGGCGGGCGCTCTAGACCAACTGAGCTAATCGCCCCCGAGATCGAACTTCCGAACCAAGGGTCCGATCCGCGTTTTCCGGTTCTCTTTAGACCGCCGAAAAACACGGCCCGGTGGGCCCACCTGGACTCGAACCAGGGACCAACCGGTTATGAGCCGGATGCTCTCACCATCTGAGCTATGGGCCCTTCTTTCAAGCCTGAACCGTCGTTTCTAGCACGGTGGGAAGGGAGGGGTCAAGCGGGGGGAATCATCGAAGAACCACGAACCGCCGGAGGCAGATGCCGCGATCTCCCCTTGCAACCAGAAAGTAGACCCCGGAGGTGAGTTGCCCCGGGGGGATCGTCCAGTCCCGGGAGCCTGCCGGAAGCGTCCCGTCAAAGAGCGGATGGACGAGTCGTCCAGCGATGTCATGGACGCCGAGGGAGAGCCGGGAGACCCTTGCCAGCGTGACACGGACCGTCGTGCCGGACCACGCCGGATTGGGGTGAACGCTGAGTCCCGGAGCCAGAGCAGACACCGGCGGCTCCGGAGAGGCAAAGGTGGAGGCCTCCGGGATGGCGGCCTTGAAGGCATCCACGACCTGGATGTAGAGGTCCGGGTCCTCCCGAACACGGCGGGTCTGCTCGATGTGAATGAATGTCCCCGTCGTGGTGGCGGCCGGGGTGCCACACGGGTCTTCCGAACCATTCGTGTATCGTCCCTGCACATTCGTTCCGCCGGTCAGCGTGCAGGAGGATGTGCTGTCTCCGGAGACCGCGGCCGCCATGTCCCCGCCCGCAAGGAGCGAATCCCGGATCGCGAAGAGCATGGCGTGAGACGGGCCGGATCGACCGTTGCTCAGGAAGACATCTTCGCAACTCGCGCTGGAATGCCCGTGCACGCTGACCCCGATAACGCCCGGGTACCCGTCCACGATCTCCTCGTGTGTCGCCTGAAACGCGGTCTCCACGAAGTGCGCCGCGTCGGACACAGGGTATGCCCCGTCTCCACAGGAGTTGCCGGAACCGTCGCAAGGGGAGAGTTCAGCGTTGGCGCAACGATGCGTTCCAGCCATGAGGAAAAAGCGTGCACCCGCTTGTCGATAGATGTCGGCACCTTCGATATGTGTGTTGAAGTCGTAGCGCGGGTGAGGGACTTCAACAGCCATCGGACGAAGCGGCGACTCGGCAACGATCCATGTCCCCCAGCCCCGCGTCACCGGGAACTCTTCGCGAAGAATGTAGTGAACCGCACCCCCGAACCCCGTGTCCGTGTAGCGCCAGAGGTGATAGCCGGGGAAGTCCACACGCGCAAGACTGTCGGCAAGCGTCCACTCTGCGGCGAGCATCGCACGGAACATCCGCCGCCATGCGGCCAGCTCGGACGCGGTGGGCTTCACGAACCCTTCGCTGCCGGAGCCGGGCATGGCGGAGCGGATGGCGGCGACTTCATCAAGAAGGTCGCCGGATGCCTCGGGAATGGGCTCGGGCAGTGTGTACTCCACCGCAACTCCAGAGAGACGCGCATGGACAGACTCGCTGGACAGAACGCCGAGAGGAACACGCGCGTCCCCCGCGCCACCGGGAAGAAGGGCGTTGAACCCGTCTACCAGTGCCGACCCTGACGCCGTCAACGCGACGCCTGTCGTGAGGAACCCGGTCCACTCGTTTGTGCCGTCGGCAGCCAGGTCGAGCCGGAGTTCGTGCGGAAGCTGCGCGACGGGCACGCCGCGCGCCGACCAGGTGAGCCCTGCGTCGTTGCTTCGATAGACCGTGTCCGCAACCGCCGCGAAGACCGTGGATGTGGCGCCGGAACCACCGCATCCGGTCACGACCCCACCCGGTACGGGAGCCCCCCGCGCGGAGAAGGTCCAGGCTCCGTCGTTGCTCAGGTAGACGGTGTCGGCGGCTGCGGCAAACACGGTCTGGATGGCACCCGACCCGCCAATCCCGAACACCGCCACCCCGGGCTCCGGAACTCCACGCGCTTCCCAGGTCACGCCTCCGTCGCCGCTTCGGTAGATCTGCTCGGCAGCGGCTGCGTAGACGATGTTCACCGCGCCGCATCCTCCCACTCCGGAGACGACCTTTCCGGGAGCCGGCGTTCCGGCCAGTGTCCAGGTGGTGCCGGCGTCCTCGCTCACATGGACATGAGACCCGACCGCTGCGTACACGATGTGGGTGGCGCCACACCCTCCGCACCCGGTGACGGACAAACCGGGCGCGGGCGCGCCACGCGCCGACCAGGTGACGCCCGCGTCATTGCTTCGGTAGACCGTGTCCGCGACTGCGGCGAAGACCGTGGAGGTGGCGCCGGTTCCTCCCGCGCCCATGACCACCACGCCGCTTTGAATGTCGATGGAGGCCGTGTTGACCGTCGCCGCGGAAGGAAGAAGAAACGCCAGACCGGTGTCGGGAATGTCCTGCAACAAGAGAAGGTCCGCCGCGGCGCCCGCCCCTTCGAACTCCGTGAGCACTTCGGCGGAAGCCGGAGACGGCGCCAGAAGCCCCGCCCACACAACAAGGAGAGCGACCAGACGAGCCCGAAGGACCTTGCTGCTTCGATAAGCCACAACACCTCCCGGGCAGGCGGACTGTGACCAGTGTACCGACTCCGACCGGGGTGCCACAACCTTGACGCGCGTCGCGCCCGCTTCAAGAGCGGGCCGGGGCTTTCGGCAACGCTGTCACATCGACGACAGCAATCCCTCACTACGAAGCCAGGCGACGCTCTCTTCCAGCATTTCCGTCAGCGTGGGCGTGCGGTATCCGAGTTCGCGGCTTGCTTTTTCAGAACTGCACACCATGTGCGTGGAGGCGAGGCTTGCCTTTTCCGGTGTGATGGCGGGTTCCTTTCCGGTCAGGTGCGATCCCCACTCAAGGGCGCGACCGAGAATCCGAAATGCCCACAATGGCAGCGTGCGTTCCGGGATCGTCCGGCCGAGAATCCGCGCGGCCTCGCGCGCGACCACGGCATAGTCTGCGTCCGCGCCCCCCAGAAGATAGTGGTGCCCGGTGCGGCCGCGCTCGAACGCTCGCAGGTGCGCAAGGGCCACTTCACGCACATGACAGAAGGAACCGCGCCCGGGGGGAAGCCCGGGAAGGTGCCCCCTGTCCACCATCTGAAGCAGCTTCGCCCAGTGAGCGGAATCGCCGGGGCCGAGGATGTTCGCCGGGTTCAGGAAGACGGCATCCAGTCCGCGGTCCATTCCGCGACGAACCTCCTCTTCGGCAAGCGCCTTCGTCTGGAGGTACCGGATGTCGCTGGACGCTGCATTCGACGGGGTCGATTCGGTGATGATGCCGGCGTGCCGGCCGAACGCGGCAATGCTCGATGTATGGACGAAGCGGCCCGCGCCGGAGGCCAGCGCCGCCTCGACGACATTTCGTGTCCCGATCACATTCGCGCGCGTCTGTTCCTGATCGCGTCGCGACCAGAAGCTCACGACCGCCGCCACATGGAATACGGCGTCCACGCCTTCCGGCATGGCGCGCCGCAGCGAGTCCGCGTCCTCCAGCGTTCCTTCGACGGGCGTGACGGCAGCTGCGCGAAGCCGCGTCATCTCGGACGACGGCCGGTGAAGCGCCGTCACCTTCCAGCCGCCCCCCACAAGAAGGCGAACGAGTTCCCCGCCGAGGAATCCGGTGCCGCCTGTCAGAAACGCGTGCATGTGATGAACTCCGCAGGAAGGAGTGGCTGCCGTCAAAGTGATCGGTCGAAGAAGTCCACCACGCCCGTGGAAAGCGAATACTCCGCGCACGCGACAAGTAGTTCGCCTCGCCTGACACGCTCCCCGAGCAGCCCGGTGCGCGTTCGCAACTCTTCTGCGGATGCGCAAGTGTTGGCCCGGGGCGTTTGCGTGGCCCCGCAGTTCGTATGCCCCATGACAACGATCAGTGGCACATCAAACTGCCCGACCGCAAACTCGATGCTCTTGATCACGGAGGGCGCAGCGACATTCCCGGCCACGCGCACGACGAAAAGATCACCCAGTCCCTGATCGAACACGACCTCCGGGGGCACGCGCGAGTCCGAGCACCCCAGAACGACGGCGGACGGGGACTGCGCCGGGGCCACTTCCGTACGCCGCAGCGGAGTGATGACGGACCCGATCCTCCCTTCACCCGCGACGAAGCGCCGGTTTCCGTCTCTCAGTTGCTTCAGCACTTCCTGCGCACGGTCCATGAGCGTCTCCTCTCGCTCGGGCAATATAGCATGCCGGGGGAATGCCGCGCCGCAACCCGGGGCCCGCTTCGTGAACTCCCCCCGGCCAGCCCGATCACTCCAGCGGACGATCCTGCGCCTCCTTATCGAGGCGTCGGCACCGGCAGCCGGATCACCCTGCGGCTCCCGCCCCCGCGGCGAATCAAGAGCACACACACCAGCCCGGCAAAGGTCAACCCGGCGGCCACCCGAAACACCCCGTCCACGCCCACATGCCCTGCCAGCCATCCCCCGGCAAGCGGCCCCAGGAAGAAGCCGAAGATGGTTGCGGACGAAGCGAACCCCATCACCGCCCCCCGCATTCCCTCCGGCGTGCGCCGCCCGACGATCGAATGAAGCGTCGGGACAATCCCTGCCACCCCGACGCCGAGAAGCGCGCGCACGGCAAGCATCGTCCCCATGCCCGCGACATGCGGATGTGCGACCAGCGCGACCGTTGTCACCCCGAGCGACCCCGCCAGCACACCGCGCAGCCCGAACCGCGCCGACAGCCACCCCAGACGAACCGCCGTCAGCAGCGTCGCCAGCGCCACGGCCGCAAACCCGATCCCGGTCAGGAGTGTCGCCCCGTCCGTCCCGAAGAGATCTTCCACGAAAAGGGGGAATACGGGCATCGTCATGCTGGCGCCTGTCATCAGAAGAAGCAGCAGCGCAAGTGCGGCCAGCGTCCTACCGTCCCCGAGGATGTGCCGCACGCCCGCCCGTGCCGTGCCCCGGGTTGCCGTCTCCGCCCGCGGGGGCTCCTTCAGCCAGAGCACAATCATGACCGCCGCCGCTGCGGTCAGCCCCGCGACCAGGAGAAAGATCGACCGAAACGCGAGCACCGCCGCCAGCACCCCCCCCACCGCCGGCCCGATCAGCCGCCCCGCCGACGCCGCCGCCTGAAGCGTCCCCAGTGCCTGCGGGAGGTGGCGCGAAGGTGTCCCCGCCGAGGTGATCGCCAGCGCCGCGGGGATGAACCCCGACACGGCCCCCTGCACAAGACGAAGCACCCAGAACTCCATCGGCGTTCGCACGAACGCCAGCGCGAAGTTCACCAGCGCCAGCCCGGAAATCGCGCGAATCACCATGGCGCGATGGCCAAATCGGTCGCCCAGAAACCCCCACACCGGAGCCAGCAGCCCAGCCATCAGAAACGGACCGGAGAACACGACCCCCGACCATCGCTCCACGGCCGTCCGCTCCACGACCCCCAGCTCCCGCACGAAAAACGGGATGAACGGGATCACGATCGCCATCGCGGAAACCGCGAGAAGCTGGGCCGCCATGAGAACGCGGAGATTGGTCCGCCAGACGGGGGTCCCCTCCCCGGGGGCGTCTGTCACGGAAAGAGCGGCCCGTCGTAGTCAGCCAGTCGGGGGTTGCTCTGGTCCCGATCCGACAGAACCGGCGCGTCCGTGGGCCAGGGAATCGCCAGATCGGGGTCGTCCCACGCGATGCCCCGCTCGGTGGACGGCTCGTAGTAACTCCCGCACCGATACACAACATCCGCGATGTCGCTCGTCACGCAGAACCCGTGCGCAAACCCCACCGGCACGAGAATCTGCCGGTGGTTCTCGTCGGTGAGTTCCGTCGAGAACCACTTTCCGAAGGTGCTCGACGACCGGCGCAGATCCACCACCACATCCCAGACCGAACCGCGGGCGCAGCGCACGAGTTTCGGTTGGCCGGGCGAAATCTGGAAGTGAAGCGCACGGATGGTGCCCTTCATTGACCGGGAGTGGTTGTCCTGTACGAAGTCCGCCTCCACGCCCGCTTCACGAAGCGCAGAGTCTCGAAAAGTCTCCAGGAAGAAACCGCGGTCATCCCGAAAGACCCTTGGCTCCACCAGGAGCACGCCATCCAGTTCCGTGGATCGAAAGTTCAACGCGTCCTCCTCATGGCATTTCGATATAGCCCTGGAGCTTCCGCGCCCGGGACGGATGACGCAACTTCCGCAGCGCCTTCGACTCGATCTGCCTCACACGCTCTCGTGTCACATTGAAGATGGCGCCGACCTCCTCCAGCGTTCGGGGACACCCGTCACCCAGCCCGAAACGCAGCCGCACGACTTTCTCTTCCCGATGTGTCAGCGTCGACAGCACATTCGACATCTGCTCCTGAAGCATCGCAAACGCAGCCGAGTGCGCAGGATTGATGGCCGCGGTATCCTCGATGAAGTCTCCGAGGTTGGAATCCTCGTCTTCACCGATGGGACGGTCCAGCGAGATCGGCTCCTGTGCCGCCTTCAACACCGACTTCACCTTCTCCACCGGCATATCGAGTTTCTTCGCCACCTCTTCCGGCAGCGGTTCCCGGCCGTACTCCTGCACCAACCGACGGCTGGCACGCACCACCTTGTTGATGGCTTCGATCATGTGAACGGGAACACGGATCGTCCGCGCCTGATCCGCAATCGCACGCGTGATCGCCTGGCGGATCCACCATGTGGCATAGGTAGAGAACTTGTAGCCGCGCTTGTAGTCAAACTTGTCGACCGCGCGCATGAGTCCCGAGTTCCCCTCCTGAATAAGATCCAGGAACTCCAGACCGCGGTTCGTGTATCGCTTGGCGATCGAAATCACGAGGCGCACATTCGCTTCGATCATTTCCTTCTTCGCCTGATCGGTCATGCGCTCGCCGGCCCGGATGGAATCTCGCAGTTCGTGAAGGTCCGACGCCTTGCACATGGCCTCCTGCTCCACGCGTTTGATCTTGCGTCTCTCGTTGCGGATCTGCCGGGCGTATTCGTCCAGGTCCTCGATCGACAACCGCGCCTTCTTCTTCGACGGCGACTTCTTTCCCCCGTTCGCCTTCAGCAGAAGATTGATCTCCTCCGCCGTGATTCCAACGGCGTCCTCCACGCGCCGGATCTCCTCCTCCGACTCCCGCACGCGTGCCTCCAACCCCTTCATGCGCTCGGCGAACCGCTCCGCCTGGAACGGGTTGAGGCGCAGCGCGAGAAGTTCCAGGTTCATCCGATCGCGAAGCGTCGCGCGGCGCTTGTCGTATCTTTGCCGTTCCTTCTCCGTCCAGGATGCGCGAGGCGGAGACTCCGCCAGTTTCCTCAGTTCGTTGTGAACCCGACCGATCTTCCTCACACACTGGGCCGCCGCCTTGCGTTCCTTCTCTCCAGGAATCGCCGCCGCCCCGAAAGACCCTGCGTCCACTCGGACGAAGTCCTCCAGTTTCATCTTCTCGCGCGTGACCTTGGCGGAGGTCGCCTGAAGTTCCTTGATGGAACTCGCGCTTCGGAACACGGTCTGAAGCACCATGATCTGGCCCTTCTCGATACGCTTCGCAATCTCCACCTCTCCCGCACGATCCAGAAGCGGAACACGGCCCATCTCACGCAGGTACATACGAACCGGGTCGTCGAATCGGACGGCCGACGCGGGGAGCACCGTATCCGCCGCCTTCTTGCGACCCTTCTTCCGGGCGACGCGCTCCCGCCCTTCCTGCACGGTGTCCGCCACATAGAGCTTCAGCTTGTTGAGCGACTGGTAGATGTCGTCCATGTCCTCCAGGGATGCGTCGTCAGCCAGGCTTTCGTTGACCTGGTCGTATGTGACGAACCCCTGCTTGCCCCCCAGCGACTTCAGTGTCTCCAGGGTCTTTGCCTGACGCTTCTTCTTCGTTGCCATCAACCGATATCCTCCGGGTAGGTTTCGACTTCGTGTTCGGGTCTTCGGTCTTCTCCTCCACTGACGGTCTCGCTGCTCAGTCGCCGGCGAAGCCGGTCGGCTGAAGCGGCCAGGTCCCCCACTACCTCTTCTCCAGCGCTGCAATCCTCCGTTTCACTTCCGCGTGTCGGCCCATGATTTCGCGGACCTCCTCTTCCTGCCCGCAAGCCTCTGCGCGGCGCACTTCATCCAGAAGCCCCGAGGCTTCTCTCTTCAGCGAGCGCCGTTCCAGAACGCGCACGCAATCTTCCGCCTGTTGCTTTGTTTCCACGGCGTACTCCGGAGACACGGACAGCCGCCCCACAAGCTCCGCTGCGGCCTTGCTCTCCCGCAAGGCGTCCAGGAGATTCTCCACGGAGGGTTCCCTCCCGCCCGCGGCGATCTCCCCGGCCTCTTCCACCACATGACGAACGAGGTCGTCTTCAAAGTCCGATGGCGCAAGTCGTTCCAGAAGCGACTCCGCAAGACTCACATCGTGAAGCATGATCCCGAGCAGTGCGCGTTCCGGCTGGGAAGGCCGGGAGGGCGGCGCGTCCGGAGTCTCCCGACGAACAGGAGCGGCCTCGGCAGCCTCTCGCGACCGACGCTTCTCGGCGGCGCGATCCCGTGGCCGCGACTCCAGAAGGCCTACGGGAATCCCCGTCCGGCGGGACAGATCCTGCAGGTACACGCGGCGGCGAAGACGGTCTTCAATGCCGTCGAGCGCGTCCAGCACGCGACGCACCGCACGATCCCGGGCAGCACCCTCCGCAAAGGCGTCCTGGCCCAGAAGCGCTTCCACCGCACCGGGTGCCTCCTCCAGGCAACGCCGGAACTCCCCGACTCCGCTCTGGCGAACCATGCTGTCCGGGTCTTCGCCCGGGGGCATCTCCGCCATGCGGACCTCCAGCCCTTCGGCCAGAAGCGGCCCTGTGCCCGCGTGTGCGGCACGGCGACCGGCCTCGTCTCCGTCGAACACCACCGTCACGCGCTCCGCGTTTCGCGCCAGCACCTTCGCATGCTCCGCCGTGAACGCCGTGCCCAGAGACGCCACCGCATTCTCGACACCGACCGCCGCCAGCGCGAGAACATCCGTGTACCCCTCCACGAGCACCGCTTCCCGCGACTCCCGGATGGAGCGTGCGGCCTGCGGAAGCCCGTAAAGCGTGCGCCGCTTCTGGAAGAGCGGGGTCTCCGGGGTGTTGAGGTACTTCGGCTCCCCCTCGCCAAGAACCCGCCCGCCGAAGCCGATGATCTTCCCGCCGGGCGCTTCGATGGGGAACATGAGCCGGTCGCGGAATCGGTCGTAGTGGCCGGATTTCCCGTCCCGGGCGATCGCCAGCCCGGCCTTCGCCAGAAGATCCCCGGACAGCCCTTCACGCGCCGCCGCCTTCAGGAGGCAATCCCACGAATCCGACGACGCCCCCACGCGGTACTTCGCGAGGACTTCCTCGGGCAGCGCCCGTCGCTCAAGTTCCGCACGCGCCGGTGCGCCCTCGCGAGATGCGAGCACCTTCCGGAAGAGCGTCGCGGCGACCTCGTGTGCCCGGAACATGGCGTCGCGCTCTCCCGGCTTGCCCGGTCTCCCCTCGTAGCGGGAGAGATCCACCCCCGCGCGGCGGGCCATCTCGCGAAGCGCTTCCGGGAAAGACGACGACTCCTCTTCCATGTAGAACTGGAACAGGTCTCCGGTGACATTGCATCCGAAGCAGTGATAGATGCCCCGATCCGGGTTCACATGGAACGAAGGCGTCTTCTCCGAGTGGAACGGGCACAGCCCGACAAACGCCCGCCCGGAACGCTTGAGGTCCACATACTGGCCCACGAACTCGACAAGATCCACGCGGTCGCGGATCTCTGCGATGACATGGTCCGGCACGGTCGGCACGATGCTAACCCCCGTTCAGTACGGCGATGGTAACGCCGGTTCCGCCTTCCGCCGGTTCTCCCGTGCGAAAGCTCTTCACGCGAGCGTCCTGCTCCAGTTCCGCCGTGATGGCGGAGCGCAGTGCGCCCGTCCCTTTCCCGTGGATGATCCTCACCCACGACCCGCCCGAGACGACCAGTCCGTCGAGGACGCGATCCACTTCTCCCACGGCCTCGTCCACCGTCTTTCCCCGAAGGTCGATCTCCGAGACACTGTCCGAATCCTCCCGGCGCACGACGGGCACCGACTGCCGCTTCTCCGCGCGAGTCCGCGCCCGCAGCTCCAGATCCGCCAGCGGGACTTCCACGCGAAGAGACCCCACCGCCACATCCACCTTTCCCGACGAACCGGGTGCGCCCAGTGCGGTCCCCTTCCACCCCACACGGGAAATGAGCACCGGCGTTCCCTCCGTGATCTCCTCTGCGCGCGCCGGGCGTTCCGGTGCCCGACCGGCTTCCACTTGCCGGGAGAGCCGCCGCTCCAGGTCTCCTTCCATCTCCCCCAGTCGCGTGCGAGCGCGTCCGGCAGCCTTCTCCGACGCGGCGTCGGTCCGGGCCGCCCCGAGGATTTCGCCCAGTTCCGCTTTTGCCTGCTCCACCAGACGGCGAGCCTTGTCCAGCGCGTCCCGCTCCAGTTTCCGACGCTCCTGCCCAAGCCCCCGAAGCCGCTCCTCCGCTTTCTCCCGGGCGATGACCGCGCGTTGCTTCTCCGCGTCGAGATCCGCCTGTGCGTGGGCCAGTTCCGCCCGCCGATCCCTGAGATCCTGCAGCAGCCCCTCCACCGCCTCCTTCTCTTCGCCGAGCATCCGGCGTGCCGCATCCACCAGCGGTTCCGGAAAGCCGAGCCTTTGGGCGACAGACAGCGCCTCCGAAGACCCGGGAACTCCCTGCAGGAAGTGATAAGTGGGCGTCAGGCTCTCCCGATCGAACTCCAGCGATGCGTTCTCCATCCCCGCCGCCTCGTGCGCGAACGCCTTCAGCGATCCATAGTGGGTGGTCACCACCGTCCGTGCGCCGCACTCCGTCAGGTGCGTGAGAACCGCCTTCGCGAGGGCCGCGCCTTCTTCCGGGTCCGTGCCGACACCGATTTCGTCCAGCAGCACCAGCGTGTCTCCGTCCGCCTCCGACAGAACCTGGTTCACATGCGCCATGTGTGAGGAGAATGTCGACAGGCTGCGCTCGATCGACTGCTCGTCCCCGATGTCCGCATGAATCCGCCGGAAAACCGGAAACCTCGTCCCTTCGGCGGCAGGAAGTGGAAGCCCGGACTGGTTCATGAGCGCAAACAGGCCCACGGTCTTCAGCGCAACGGTCTTCCCGCCGGTGTTGGGCCCGGTGATCACCAGCGTCGGGGCGTGCCCGCCTCCCAGTGCGAAATCCAACGGCACGACCACCCCGTCTGTCTCCCGGAGCGCCAGAAGGAGCAGCGGGTGCGCCCCCCGGACGACCTCCAGGGCGCCATCCTCAGACGGCAGCGCGGGGACGCATTCCAGCTCCCGCGAGAAGCGACCCGACGCGTGGATGAGATCCAGAGCACAGAGGCAGCTCTCGTTCTCCTTCAGTTCCGGGAGAACCGCCCGGACCCGCACGGTGATCTCGGTGAGAATCCGGCGAACCTCCCGGGCTTCCGAGCCGCGCAGAGCCGCCAGCTCGTTGTTCATTTCCACCGCCGCCGAGGGCTCCAGATAGATTGAAGCCCCGCTGCCCGACTGGCCGTGGATGACCCCGTTCAGTTTTCCCGAGCGATCCCTCCGAACGCTGAGGACAAAGCGCCCGCTGCGCAGCGTGACCACGGGTTCATCTCCCGCTCCCGTGAGAGACCGCACGATCCCCCCCAGTCGCGAGAGCAACCGCTGCCGCACCACCTCCTGCTCCCGGCGAAGCTTGCGAAGCGCCGGGCTGGCCCCGTCCAGGACCTCTCCGGAGGAATCCACGCATCGGTCGATCTCCTCGCGCAGCGGCCCCTGCGGCGAAAGGCGGGCCGCGCGATCCGCCAGGCGCGGGGTGTCCTCCCGGCGTTCATGCAGAACGCGGGCCACTCGGCGCGCGACATGGAGATTCTTCCCGACCCGCGCGGCTTCCTCTCCCGTGAGCACAGCGCCGTCCGGGCGGATTCTCTCCAGAACGGACTCGATGTCCTCCAGCCCCTGCAGCGGAAGCCCCGAGTCCGCCATGAGGCGCAGGACCTCTGTGACGCACACCAGACGCTCTGCAACCTCCCCCGGGTCCGGGGAAGGAGTCAGCGCGCCCGCGAGACGGCGCCCCCCGTCGGACAGGGCCATGCCCGCAAGGAGGGCACGAATCCGGTCAAACTCCAGTATGCGCAGCGTATGAGCGTTCATGGTCCCCGGGGAAGACACGACAACCCGGGCTGCCGGTCCGAGGACGGGCGGTCCGGGCGTGTCAGGTAACTTGCTATGGGTCAATGGCTTGGGGGGTTTCGATCCGCCCGAAACCCGCGAGCTTGACAAAGGTATGGCGCAAAGAGCCGCTTGTCAAGCCCCCCGCGCCATCGTGGTCACGGAGAGTCACGCGTGTCGGTGGTTTCTCCGTAGGCGGGGATCTCGCTCTCCGGCTCCACACCCAGCGACTCCGCGATCCGGGTGATGTAGTGAAAGTACGCGATCACCTGGGTGGCGTCGTGGATGGCGACATCGTCGAACCCGGCATCTCGCAGCGCGTCAAGGTCTTCGGGCCCCGTCGCCGCCATGTGGTGCGTGAGCTTCGCCGCATGAGCGCACAGCGCCCGGTCGGCCTCCGAAAGCGGTGCCGCGCGCCAGTCGCGCGCTACCGCGTGCGCAAGTCGCTCCGCCTCGCCTTCCGCCACTCCCTCCTTCGCGACCTCTGCCCGGAGGTCGTGTGCATGGGCGCGGGTTCAGTACCGGCAGCCCACTTCGCTCGCGACCACCGTGGCGAGCATCTCCCTTCGGACGCGCGAGAGCGGCGACGAGCCGAGCATGATCGCCGCGTAGTGGCGAATGCTGGCGGAGAGCACGCGGGGGTTCGCGCTCATGATCCGGACGATGTTCCAGACGCGCCCGGAACGGCGCCGTGCGTCGTCGAACTCCTTCTTCAGAAGACCGGCCGCTTCGTCATCCTCCACCTGGGCGATCCAGGGCATCTCAGCCCCCCTTCCTGGATGACCGCAGCACGGGCACGGCAAGCGTCGCGGCCATGCCGAGGAACGCCGCCGTCGCCCAGTGCCAGACATGGGGCGCTGGCTCATGCAGCCCCGGGAAAGGCACGAACTCCTTGAATGCGAAGCCCGCAGCCAGCACGCCCACCAGCGCACCTCCGGCAATCAGTCCCGATGAGTACAGGACGCCCCGCTCGCGCCGCTCCGCACGGTCCTCCCCGGAGAAACGCTTTTCCACGACCAGCCGGATGAGCCCCCCCGCGATGATCGGAACCGCAAGATGCACAGGAAGATAGAGCCCGACGGCGAAGGCCAGTGTCGGCAGCCCCATGATCTCCACGCAGAACGCCAGGAACATCCCGGTGAAGACGAGTCCCCACGGGAGACTCCCCTCCAGCACGCCGTCGATCACGAGCCGGATCAGGTTCGCCTGGGGAGCCTTGAACGCGCCCGAGACAATCCCGTCGCGGAAGAGCGTCAGCACGGTGGACATCGCCAGCGCGGCGGTCACGACGCCGATGACTTCGCCGATCTGCTGCTTCCGGGGGGTCGCCCCGACGAGATGTCCCGTCTTCAGATCCTGCGAGGTGTCGCCCGCGATCGCCGCGGCAATGCACACCAGGGAGCCGATCGTCAGCACGGTGATCTTCGCGTCGAGTCCGATCGCGGTCCCGCCGAAGAGCAGCGCACAGACCAAAACGGTGGCGATCGTCATGCCGGAAATGGGGTTCGACGAAGATCCCAGCAGACCGACAATGCGCGAGGAGACGGTCACGAAGAAGAAGCCGAAAACCACGACGCAGACGCCCGCCACGATTCCGATATGCCCGCCCAGTACCTTCAGCGGGAGGAACGCGGCCAGAAGCGCCATCGCACCGGCGGCCGCCGCGACCCAGGTGATGGGAAGATCCCGTTCCGTGCGCGGGACATGAACCTCGCCCGATCCCCTGGACCGGAGGTTCTGGACCGCCATCCGGAAGCTGCGAACGATGACCGGCGAGGACTTCACCAGCGTAAAGAGACCCCCGAACGCCACCCCGCCCGCGCCGATGTAGCGCAGATACCGGCTCCAGATCTCGAAGGGGCCCATGTCGCGGATGAGGGCCGTGGTCTCGGGAGCGACCGGCGCGTTCACGCTATCGCCAAACAGGTAGATGAGAGGGATCAGCACTCCCCACCCGACCACCCCGCCCGCCAGCATCACCGCCGCGATCCTCGGCCCGATGATGAACCCCACGCCAAGCAGTTCAGGGGAGAGGCTGCCGCCGAAGGAGGTACGGTACCCGGAGCCGTGGATCTGAACATCCGGCTCCTCCGGCCACAGGCGAAGGAACTTGGTCGCGGCCATGTAGAGCGCTCCGACCCCCATTCCGGCGAAGAGCTGCCGCGCCTGCGAACCGCCCGCCTGCGACGCGACCAGAACCTCCGCGCACGCCGTCCCCTCCGGGTAGGTGAGCCGCCCGTGCTCCCGCACAATGAGATACCGACGCAGCGGGATCATGAAGAGAACACCCAGGAGCCCCCCCAGGAGCGCCAGCGGGAAGATCGGCCAGAAGCCGGGCGCCAGGCCCCACAGAAAGAGCACCGGCAGCGTGAAGATCACCCCCGCCGCCAGCGACTCCCCGGCGGAGCCGATCGTCTGGACGATGTTCGTCTCCAGGATCGTCCCCCGGCGGAGCACACCAAACACGGCGACGCCAATCACTGCGGCCGGGATGCTGGCCGAAACCGTCAGCCCCACCTTCAGGCCCAGATAGGCGTTCGCGGTCCCGAAGACAATCCCCACGAGAATACCGATGAGTGCCGCCTTGGCGGTGAACTCCCGGGGCGACTGCGAAGCCGGGACGACCGAAGGAAAGGACGCTCCCTCCGGCAGTTCCTCGTAGGCCTCCGGCGGCAGAGTCATCTGCGTGCGGCTCTCGGGCGCGGGGGATTCGGGCATCTGTGTCCTCCTGATGGGTGAGGCATCGGGGAAAACCGTTCGCGGGGGACTCTATCCCGGGCGATGACAGGCGGGCCAGCCCGGATTTTCCGCTCCGCCCACCGCGAGATCCCCGTAACCGCCCCCGGTCAAGGACCCTTGACGACCGCTTCCCCCGGGCACTAGTGTCTTCGGATCGAATCGCCCTTCCCCGGCAACCCCTCCAGTGAGGTACCCATGTTCTTCTCCACATCGTGTGAATACGCGCTGCGGGCGCTG
The DNA here is from genome assembly GCA_030747075.1 of Gemmatimonadota bacterium. Taxonomy (NCBI): domain Bacteria; kingdom Pseudomonadati; phylum Gemmatimonadota; species Gemmatimonadota bacterium. Next base: position 39,787 of record JASLLL010000008.1, on the reverse strand, counting down.
ACCCATCTGGCCCTCTACGGGAAGGATGCCCCGGTCCAGGTGAAGGACATCGCGGAGACGGAGGGCATTCCCCGACACTTCCTTGCGAAGATCCTCAATCAACTGACCTACAAGGGTATGGTGCGGGCGCTCAGAGGTCCCGGAGGGGGGTTCCTGCTGACGAAGCCTCCCCACGAAGTGCGGGTGGTCGAAATCGTGGATGCCATCGACGGGATCGACAACATCCGGAACCGGTGCGTCGTGGGGCTGGATGAATGCCGCGACGACGCCCACTGCCCTATGCACGACATCTGGAAACGCTTCCGGGAGACCTTCCTCGGGAATGTGGAGGAACTCGCGCTTTCCGACATGGCGGACACCATGGAAATGAAGCGCAACCTGCCCCCCACAGAGGAGGGCGGGGATCGGCCCGCGTCCGTCCAGCCGGGAGTCCCGGAACCGCCGTCGGAGGACTAGCCCGGAGGCCAGGTCATCGGGCGGCCGCCCAGCACATGGATGTGCAGGTGATCCACCGTCTGCCCGCCGTGGACGCCGCGATTGATCACGACCCGGTACCCCTCGTCCAGCCCGCGCTCCCCCGCGAGCCTTTTCGCAACCAGAAGCATCCGCGCCAGGAGCGCCCCGTGCTCTTCATCGGCGTCGTCCAGGCTGGCGAGGTGCTCTCTGGGGATGACCAGCAGATGCGTCGGCGCGGCGGGAGCGATGTCCTTAAACGCCACGCACTGGTCATCCTCGTGGAGCTTCGTGGAGGGGATGTTCCCCGCGGCGATTTCGCAGAAGATGCACTCGGCCATGCTCAACCCTCCCTGTGATGGGGGCCGCCGCGGGCCAGCGCCGCCACCGCAAGCGCCACCGCGACGATTCCCGCAGTCTCCGTCCGAAGGCGCGTGTCTCCCAGCGTGACGAGCGTCGCCCCCCGCTCTACAGCAACTTCCACTTCACCGGGAGAGAACCCGCCCTCCGGCCCGACGAAAATGCCGACCCCGACGGCCGCATCCCCCGGACCCAGCGCCTCGGCCACGGGAACCGCCCCCCCGGCAGCGTGCGCCAGAAGAACCACCCCGGCGGTCGAGAGATCCGCGAGGGCCGCTGCGAACGAACGAAACCGATCCACTTCGGGGACCGTCACGCCGCCGGACTGAACCGTGGCGGAGCGCGCGATCCGCTGCCACCGCCGCGCGCGGGCGGAATCGTCACGCGCGCGCACCACCGACCGTTCGCACTCGATGGGGATCACACGGCCCACACCGCACTCGACCGCCTTTTCGACTGCGGTGTCCATGCGACTTCCCTTCGGAGGGGAGATCGCCAGCGTCAGGAGGGCGCCCGGCCCGGGGACAGGCGTGCGCGTTTCCACCACGCGCGCGCAAAGGCGATGCCGCCCGGCGTCTTCGGTCTCCAGAAGAAACTCACGCCCCGCCCCGTCCGTCGCCAGGAAGCGATCCCCCGCGCGAAGACGAAGCGCACCCCCCGCGTGACGACGGGCCTCGCCTTCCAGCAAGGCCCGATCGCCGTCGATGGCCGACGCGGGAACGAAGACGCGGTCCACGCAGGCTAGAACGCGAACCCGACGAGGGGAACGCGAAGCTCCCGCACGGATTCGTCACGCGCGAAAGGTGCCAGCGGCGTACCGGAATCCGGCCGCACGACCGCCAGTTCCACGGTCGGCACCGCCACCGCCCAGTGTCCATCCTCCAGATCGAGGAGGGCCACCGGTTCCGGCCGGTGCATGATGTGGTAAACGCCGTATCCGAACCCGAACATCGTCCCGCCGATGAAGCCCCATCGCGCGGAGTCGGAGTGAATGTCCTCGCTGATGAGCTCGATGGCAGCCCCGAGAAGCCACCCGGCCAGCCCGCCATACGCGGTGGACTTGAAGACGGAGACCATGGGGTTGGCGTCGCCCTCGCGAACCTCGGTGATCCCCGCCTGCGCGGGAGAGAAGGTCACGAACATCATCGTGACAAGAAGAGCCGCCGCTACCGTGACGCGGCGAGAGATTCGAGTGTTCATTCTGTTCCTCCCATGTGAAGTGTCGAAGCGTAGCGTAGCCGGATCAGCAATAGGTGTCACGAATCCGATCGAAGAGTCCTCCACAGGGGGCGGGTGTCTTTTCGTTCATGATCTCCCCGAGCTTGTCGAGGATGAGCTTCTCCTCACGGGAGAGTTTCTTCGGGGTCCAGACGCGAACGCGCACATGCTGGTCTCCCTTCCGCGAAGAGTGCAGGTGCGGGAGGCCCTGTCCTCGAAGCCGGAAGACCTGATGCGACTGTGTTCCCGCCGGAATCGTGAGACTGGCCACTCCGCGCAGCGTAGGCACTTCCACATGCCCTCCGCGAACCGCCATCGGGAAAGAGACGGGAACATCGCAGACGACATCGTCGCCGTGCCGCTCGAAGAGTTCGTGCGGCTTCTCTTCAATCACCACGATGAGATCGCCCGCCGGCCCGCCATGCCGCCCGGCGTTCCCCTTGCCGGGGATGGGGATGTAGTTCCCCTCGGCGACTCCGGCAGGAATCTCCACGGAGATCGTCTCCCGAACTTCGCGGCGCCCCTCACCCCGACACGCCGGGCACGGATCTCCGACGGCGCGACCGGTTCCGCGGCACGCGCCGCACGGAGCCACCTGCACGAACTGCCCGAGGAGTGAGCGCTGAACGCGACGAATCTGGCCACTCCCGCCGCACTGTCCGCAGGCGGTGGGGCCGGCACCGGCTCTCCCGCCGGACCCATTGCAGTCGGAGCAGGAACCCATGCGCTTCAAACGGATCTTGCGCGACACGCCCTCCACGACATCTTCCAGCGAAAGCACAATCCGCACCTGGAGATTCCGTCCTCGGCCGGGTCCACTACCCCTGCCGAACACATCCCCAAACCCCCCGCCGGACCCATCCTCAAACCCGCCGAAGTCACGCATGAAGGCGCGAAGTGCGTCGGACAGATCAAAGCCCTGTCCGCCGAATCCGCCGCCGCCCGGCTGGCCGGAAACACTGGCGTGCCCGAACTGGTCGTACCGCTGCCTCTTCTCGGGATCGTGAAGAACCTCGTACGCCTCGGTGGCCTCCTTGAACTTCTCCTCCGCACCGGCGTCACCCGGATTCCGGTCCGGATGATGTTCGAGCGCCTTCTTCCGATACGCCTTCTTGATCTCCTCGACCGAGGCACCGCGTTCGACTCCGAGTACTTCGTAATAGTCGCGTTTCGTCGGGCTCATTCGTCTGCCGCCCCGTCTGCCGCCGCGTCCGCCGGCGCGTCTGCCGCCCCGTCTGCCGCCTCGTCCGCCGCCCCGTCCGTCGGCGCGTCCGCCTCGGTGCTTGCGCGCGCCACGATCACCTTGGCGGGCCGAAGAACTCGCTCGCCCGCGCGATACCCCGGCTGGACTTCGGAGAGCACCGTGTTGGGTTCACAATCGGAGGACGGCTGCTGGGCGAGAGCCTCGTGGACGCGCGGGTCGAAGGGTGCTCCCCCGGTCACGATTCGTTCCACCCCGCGTCGGTCGAGAATATCCCGAACTCCCCGCGCGATGAGTTCCATCCCTTCCAGAAAGGCGGCGGGCACTCCCTCTTTCGGCTGGTCCAGCGCGCGCTCCAGATTGTCCGATATGTCGAGCAGCTCACAGAGCACCTCCGCAACAGCCCGCTCCCGAATCGCGATGCGATCGCGCTCCGTCCGCTTTCGGAAGTTGTCGAACTCCGCGAGCGTCCGAAGGGAGCGATCGCGTGCCTCGGCAAGTTCCGCCTCCAACCGCGCGACGGCTTCCTCCGGAGTCTCGGGGGGCGCCTCCCCGGCCGGGGTCTCATCCTCTCTGTCCGGAGCGTCCGCGAGATTCTCCGCGGAGTCGCTCTTCGCGGGGGTCTCCACCGCGGCGGGCTCTTCCTTCGCGCCGGGTGCAGTGTCCGCATTCTTCTTCGCCAACTCTTCCTCTTTCCCGCCGGCAATCCGGCTACTGCGGCACCAGGATCCGCCCGACGGTCTGCGCCACATGATCCACGATGGACACCACGAACTCGTACGGCATCCGAGCCGGTCCGATCACACCGACCGACCCGCCGAACTCACCAAACCGATAGCTCACCGAGACGACACTGCAATCCCGGAGTTCCTCCACTTCGTTCTCCTCGCCGATCGTGATCGAGACGCTCCGCCGGTGCCGCGTCGGTTCAAAGAGCCCGTAGAGCGTCTGCCTCTGTTCCAGCGCGCGGAAGACTCCGCGCAGCCTCGACGGATCCTCAAACTCCGGCTGCGACAGCATGTTCGACGCACCCCACATGTGGAAGTGCTCGTTGGATTCGTCGTTCTCCAGTTCCCGCGCCCCGGCATACACCGAGGACGCCACGCGCAACCCGCGAAGCATGACGCGCACCTCTTCGTCATCGCGAAGGGCAACAAGGTCCGCCAGCGTCCGGCCCCTGGCGACGCCGTTCATGATCTGAAGCGTCTGACGCATATCGTCTTCGCCGATGTCGTCCGGCATTCCCGCAACGACGGTGCGCTCCAGCCCGGAGGCCATGCGGAATACCACCAGGAGGCGCCGCTCGTCCACCTGGTTCAGTTCAATGCGATCCACGCGGCTCTTGTCATACCGTGGGGACAGGACCACCGACAGTTGCTCCGAGATCTGCCCGAGAAGCGTACACGCCTGATCGAGCAGCGTTTCCAGACTCCCCGCGCGGCCCTCCCGAAGCGAGTCCTCCACCCGTCTCCGCGTGGCGCCGGGAAGCGTTCCTCGCCCCATGAGTTCATCCACGAAGACGCGGTACCCCGCGTGCGTCGGAAGCCGTCCGCCGGAAGTGTGGAGGTGCGTGAGAAGCTCCATTTCCTCCAGATCCATCATGCAGTTGCGGATCGATGCGGGCGACAGCCCCAGCCCGCAGCGCCGGGCCACCCAGCGCGAACCCACCGGCTGGGCCGACTCAATGTGCCCACGCACAATCGTCGCAAGGACGATCCTCTGCCTTGGATTGAGCTTTCCAGCGGCCATCAAGCCTCTCCCCCATGCGGTCTGGCACTCCCAAGGGTAGGAGTGCCAGCCGAGAGAAGATAGGGGCTTCCGCCCCCGAGGTCAAGGGGCGGAAGTCTCCGGTCCCTGTGGATGCGCCACAAACCACCGATAGAGCGCCGGAATCACCAGCAGCGTCAGCACGGTCGAGGTCGCCAGCCCCCCCACGACCACCGTGGCCAGCGGTCGCTGAACCTCGCTCCCCGTGCCCGTCGCCAGGAGCAACGGGATGAGGCCGAGAGCGGTGGTGCGGTCATGAGCACGGGCCGAAGCCGCAGACACGCGCCTTCAACGGAGGCCCGATCCACCGGCACTCCTTCGGCACGCAGCTGGTTCATGGAGGTCACGAGAACCATGCCGTTCTCCAGTGCAATCACGGAGAGTTCGAGAGTGGCGGTTCCGATCGCAAGCCGGCACTACACATCGAGCGGCTTCCCGTTCCCCCCGCTTGATCCGGGGACTTGTGGCGCCCCTTTCCGGTCCGTGATAGCCTCCGCGCGAGGTCGGAGGCGGGTCTTCGTCCTCTGCGCAATCCCTCTTTCCGGTCCACTCTCGCTACCCGGGAGAATGCATGCCTCGCATGTCGCTGCCGACGATTATTCAAGGCGGAATGGGGGTCGGCGTTTCAGGCTGGCGCCTGGCCCGCGCGGTATCCAAAGCGGGGCAGCTCGGTGTCGTGTCCGGGACCTGCCTGGATCTGGTGATGACGCGGCGGCTTCAGGTCGGCGATCCCGGCGGTCACATTCGCCGGGCGCTGGGGCACTTCCCGATTCCGGACGTCGCCCAGCGAATCCTCGACCGTCACTTCGTGCCGGAAGGGCTGCAGAAGAAAAGACCCTTCGGTTCCAAGCCCATGCCAGCCATGCGGCCCGGCAGGCATCTCGCCGAGCTACTGGTCACCAGCAACTTCGTGGAGATCTTTCTGGCCCGGGAAGGCCATCGGGGCCCGGTGGGGATCAACTACCTGGAGAAGGTCCAGCTCCCGACGCTGCCGTCACTCTACGGAGCCATGCTTGCGGGTGCGGCGTGGATCCTCATGGGCGCGGGCATTCCCAAGACCATCCCCGGCGTGATCGACCTTCTCGCGGACGGGCAACCCGTCGAGCTCAAGATGGATGTTCGAGGTGCAGCACGGGACGAAGACTTCTTCACCCGATTCGACCCGCAGGAGTTCTCCGAAGGAACGGTGGCGCCGATCGAACGACCGAAGTTCGTCCCCATTGTCTCTTCCGCCACTCTTGCGTCGATGCTGGCGAAGAAGTCCACCGGGCGCATCGACGGGTTCGTGGTGGAAGGACCGACCGCGGGCGGACACAACGCCCCGCCCCGAGGGCGAATGCAGTTGTGCGAGGAGGGTGCGCCAGTCTATGGCCGGCGCGATGTCCCGGATCTTCAGGCCATCGGTGCGCTGGGGTTGCCGTTCTGGCTCGCCGGATCCTGGGCAGACCCGGAGAGCGTGGCAGAGGCGCGTCAGGCAGGCGCCGCCGGAGTTCAGGTGGGGACCGCCTTCGCATACGCGGAGGAGTCGGATCTGGACCCGGAACTGAAGGCGCGCGTCCTTTCGGCCAGCAGGGCCGGGCAGGCGAAGGTCTTCACGGACCCGGTCGCCTCCCCCACGGGCTTCCCCTTCAAAGTCATGCAGATGGAAGACACGCTTTCGGACGGAGTCGCGTACGAAAACCGGACGCGCGTATGCGATCTCGGATACCTGCGCCATGCGTACAAGACACCGGGGGGATCCGTGGGGTGGCGATGCCCTGCGGAACCGGTGGAGGACTATGTGCAAAAAGGCGGCGATGCGGCAGACACGCACGGTCGCGTGTGTCTCTGCAATGCGCTCTTCGCGAACATCGGCCTTGCGCAGTTGCGGGCGGATGGCGGCCGGGAGATGCCGTTCGTCACCTCCGGAGACGATGTCGCCACGGTTGCGCGCTTCCTCCCGCCGGGTGCGGAATCCTACCGCGCCAAAGAAGTAATCGAGTCACTCCTGAAGCCGGTCAGGACGCCGGACCTCGGCTGACCCGAACCCGCGGCGGAGCGTGGTGAGCGATGCAGCCTGCATCCCATTTCGGCCGAAGCGCTCTCGGGGTGTTCCTCGTTCTAGCCGGAATCTACCTGGCCACGGCTTCGTTCCGAATCGACACCATCGACACCGGAGTCCGGCTGGAGGTCGCGCGCAGCCTGGTCCGTGAAGGCACCCCGGCAGTCGAGCCGATGCGTATGCAGACTCCTTTCGGCATCGTCGGCTCCTTCCCCGGGCAAGGCGGCCGACACTTTGCGGTATACGGAATCGGACAGTCGCTTCTGATGGTGCCGTTTGTGGCACTTGGCGGAGAGCACGACGCCACGCTCATCCCCATCATCAACCTCCTTGCGACGGCGCTGACCGCGGCGATGCTCGTCTTGCTGGCGGGCCGCCTTGGGTTCTCCGAAAGAGCGGGAGTTCGCGTCGCCCTCCTTTACGGCGTGGCCACGCTGGCGTGGCCCCATGCGAAGTTCACTTTCGAGGCGCCCCTTGAGTCCGCCGCCGGAGTCGCCGCGCTCTTCTTCGCGCTGAGAGAAGGCCGACGAAGTGCCGTGCTGGCAGGGCTGGCATTCGGCGCCGCACTGCTCGTCCGGCCCACCGCTGTACTCTTCCTCCCCGCCCTTGCGTGGCTCATCGCGACGGGGCCACACGGCAGGGGCCGCGCTGGGGCATTCGCACTCGCAGCCGCACCCGCAGTGGCGGTCGTTCTCGGATACAACGCCCTTCGATGGGGGGACGCTCTTTCGGTGGGATACGATCGGACGGAGTTTCGGTACTTTGCGCCGCAAGCCCGGGCGTTTTTCGGACTGGTGGCCAGCCCCGGCCGGAGTTTCTTCGTCTACAATCCGGCGCTCGTGCTCGCGTTCTCCGGTTTCCGCGGTTTCCGAAGGGCCGCTCCTCGCTTTGCTCCGGTCATCCCGCTGATCGCGGGGGCGTATCTCGCCTTCCTAAGCTTTGTGACCGTCTGGAGCGGCGACTGGACATGGGGGCCACGCCACCTTCTGCCTGTCGTACCGGTACTCGCGCTGGCGACGCTGCCCCTCCTGGAGCCGGGACGAATCCGTCGCAGCCTGCTCCTTCCTCTCGTCTCGCTGTCAATTGCGGTGCAACTTGTGGGGGTCTCTCTCAACTACGAGACCTACTACATCTGGTACAACCAGTGGGTGAGGCAAACCGGCGCGACAGAGACCGCCGACGACATCCACTTCGCCCCGTCTCGGTCGCAGGTCTATGTGGAATCGCGGCTTGCGTGGACCTTCTTCCGAAGCCTGCGCGAGAGGATGATCGCCTATGAGCCTTCGCGCGACGGAGCCCCCTATGCGCCGATCCTCCAGGGATCCCCCCGCGTCACCAGGAGAATGCCCGACTTCTGGTGGGTCTGGTTTCCGCTGGTCGGAGTTTCCCGGGTGGCGATGTTCGCGTTCGGTCTTCTCTGCGTGGCGTCCGCGGCCGCCGGGATGCTCCTCCTGCGCGAAAGGCGTGTGCGTGGCCCGTGAGAATGGCTCGCTCTCAGAGAGGGTCGTGCGGCAAGCTCCCGCGCGGGGCCCGCAGGAATCCGAACGGCGTCTGGAACAGGAAGTTGGACGCGCGGCTCGTGTAGACATCCGCGTAGCGCTCCACCTGCCTGGCGAAGAGGCTCTTGTCGTTGCCCGCGCGCAGAAGCGGCCCCCAGCTGGACCCGCCGATCTTCCCCGACGCCACCGCCAACGGCGCGATCTGCTCATCCAGTTCCGCGATTCGCCCGCGCAACTCCGCGAGCCTGCGCTCCACGGAGGACCGTGCGGCCCCGGGCGGACCGTACTTCCTCTTCCCGCGCTGCGCCGCCAGCCGAAGCCCGTAGAACTCGGTTTCGGCCTTCTCCTTTTCCGCCATCATGGCGGTCAGCTTCTCCTGCGATGGGCCGAACTCGTGAAGTTCCCCGACTTCTTTCTCCAGCTCTCTGAGTATCAGCGCCGTTCGCCACCGCAGCACCGCCTTCGACACATGGACATCGCTGAAGAGATGGTCCCCGACATAGAGGATCTCGTCTCCGTCCAGGCCCAGGTGCTCCTCGACCAGCGGCGCGTTCCCCCCGAAGAATACCGCGTGCTCGTTCAGCGTACGCACATCCGTCGCAAGAAGGCTGCGATCTTCATCGACCACCTCATACAATGGGTTTCGTCCGGTAAAGAACTCCGGCTTTCGCGCGCAGACGATGACCATGTCGAAGAGGTCGCGCCAGGTCGTGCCGTTCGGAAGGAAGCGGTCGAACGCCCACGACATCATCGAACGAGTGTAATCCCACTCGGAGTTGGTGATGAGCAGGAGTTTCTTGCCCGCATGGCGCTGATCGAGAAGCGCGAGCGGAAGGTCTTCGTCGAGCGCGACATATCGCTCCGGGTCCGCAATGATCCCGGCCTTCATCTTCCCTTCCAGGTGGGCCTCGTCGAGAGCGGCGCGGACGATACCGTGGAGATCGTCGTATCCCATGGCTTGAGGAAGGCGCCCGGCATCCAGCAACTCCACAAGCTGGCCGAAAATACACGCTTCCGACAGCGAGAACAGCGTGTTGAGAAAGCTGAAGCGCGAGCCGGACAGATCCACCGGGACGCGGGAGTAGGTGCGGCGTTGCTCGTCGAAGTCGAGGAACTTCGTTCCGTGCGCGGCCCGGATGACATAGCCGAACCGGTTCGCCTTCACAAGATTGCCGAGTTCGAGATCGATGGTGAGACCGCGGGTCACGGATTCCGGATTGAACTCCAGTTCTCCGACCGGCCACCCCTTCGCCAGAAGCTTCTCCCGCGTATAGGCGTGAGCCTGCCGCTCCCACTCTTCCGAATGGTAGTGAATGAGCGTGTAGTCCATGTCGTAACCGACAGCCCGAACGGCGCGCAGGTTCAGCGTACGATTGACGAAGACTCCGCGCTCCGGAGGAGGAGGAGACGGACGGGGGGCCTTGCGTTGTTTCCGGCGATCCATGCAACCCTCCGCTTCTGTGCGGGACTTTACTGCATGACCTGAATCGCGAACACATTCTGCAGGAAGAAGAGCGCAATGTACGAGACCACCCCCGCGATCACCGGCGTGGTCACCCATCCGGCTGCGATCTCTCCCAGTACGCCGTACCGAATCCCGCGTCCGCCCTGCAGAATCCCCAGCCCGAGTACCGCGCCAATGACCGCCTGCGAACTGGACACCGGCACCAGCGGGATCGCCGGAAGCCCATGGCTGATCAGCCACGCCGACAGTCCTTCGCTGGAGAAGAGATAGAGCACAACCGCCTGGGACAGCACGACGATCAGCGCCATCTGCGGCGTCAGCTTCAGCAGGCTGCCGCCCACGGTCTCCATCACGCGCCGCGAGTAAGTGAACACTCCGACCGAGATGGCCACCCCGCCGATGAGGAAGAGTTGCTGCGTACCGGTCAGCGTGAAGACGCCCCACAGAGTGAGATCCTCGAACGGCGCCACCGGCACGAAGACCCCCATGACATTGGCGATGTTGTTTGCGCCGAGACTGTACGACCCGAACGCGCCTGCCCCGATCAGCCCCCACCGGACGACCATGTCTTCCCAGAGCATATGGATCGGGAAACGCTGGAAGAGCGTCTTGAACACGGTATGGAAGAGCATGGCGAACAGGGCCGCCAGCAGGGGACACGCCACCCAGGTCGTCACGATCCGCGTGAGTGCGCCCGTATCCGTCGGGGATCCCGAGAAGAAGTTCCACCCGATGATCGCGCCCACAATGGCCTGCGAGGTGGAGACCGGCAGTGAGAGGCGAGTCATCGCGAAGACGGTGAAGCCCGCCGACAGCGCGACCATGAACGCGCCGCCCAGCGCATTGACGGCCCCCAGTTTCCCCAGCGTATGGGATGCCCCCGCGCCACCGACCACCGCACCGACGATCAGGAATGCGCTGCAGATGAACGCGGCCGTCGTGAACCGGACCATGCGCGTGCCCACGGCCGTGCCGAACACATTCGCCGCGTCATTCGCCCCCAGAGACCAGCCGAGAAAGAGCCCGCTGGAGAGAAAAAACAGCAGCACTAGACGGTTCTCTTGATGGCGTAGATGGAGAGTCGGTCGGCCACATCTTCAGCCGCATCGGACACCTGATCGATGTTCAGCGCGAAGTAGCGCAGGTGGATCTTGTGCGCCAGATCGACATCCGCCACGAAGATCTTCCGTTTGAGATCCATGGCGAGCCGGTCGCCTTCCTTCTCGTGGAAGTAGGCCTTGTGCAGGTGGTCGTTCACTCCGTGGGGGTCCCGGAAGAACTTTCGTGCGGCCAGCACCACCGCTTCCGCCGTGTGCTTCGCCGCCTCCGCGAGGTCCGTCCACTCCCTGGTCAGACCGGGGATCATCTCCGGCCGTTCCACAAGGAACAGACTCAGCGTGTTCTTGGCGATATTGAGGATGTCATCCATCGTTTCCAGAAGCCCCAGCACATCTCCCCGGGACTCTGGTATCAACGAGTGACGATAGAGGTGCCCCTCGATGGACCTGCGCAGATCATCGGCGCGGTTTTCCAGCACGCCGATGGCCTGATAGCGCGTCTCGAACCGCTCCATGTCTCCCGAAAGATAGTCCGCCACGCCCTGCTGGAAGACCAGGGCGCCCTCGCTGACCGCATCCAGAAAGTCGTCCATCTGCGCGGCCAGTTCCCTGGTCTGCTTGAAGAGAATCGACATGGCTTTCACTCCTCGACTGAAACACAGCCGACCCGTTTCTGAATGGGCGGGCGACGGCAATGTCCCCCGATGACGGACCACAATACTGTTCCGGTGACTGTATGATAAGAGATCTTTTCGGGGGGGCTCCACGAGGGAGGGCACCCGAGGGCGTCGAGCCTATGCCAGTCAGGCTTGCCGGATGAAGCTCAAGGAATGGTACGATGTGTGGGGGCAGGTCAACACTCCACATCTCCTTCCATGAACCGGGAGTATTCAGACCTCATGCAACGCGCCGCACATCGACTACTCATCACGGCGGTTCTCCTCCAGGCGGCCTCGGCGGCACCCGGCGGGGCCACCGACTGGCCCGCGGATTCGGGCGTCGAGATCGGGCGCATGGGCGAACCGGGAGGACTCCCGGGCGGATTCGAGCCCAGCGGCGCGGTCTGGCACGCCGGACGCAATCGCCTGATCGTGGTGGATGACGGCGGCATCGTCTGCGAACTGAATCCGGCCGGAGGACTGGTGTCGTGGGATCTGGGCGGGGACCTGGAGGCCGTGACGCTTGCGGATCCTGCGGGGTCCATCGTCTTTGTCGGCGTCGAAAACCCGGACGGAGTCGTGGAGTTCGATTTGGCAACCGGGGCGCCCACCGGGAACGCATGGGATCTGACGCCCTGGCTTCAGGGGCCGGGCAACCAGGGGCTGGAAGCCCTGACCTTTGTGGACGGCCTCTTCTACGCGGGTCTCCAGGACAACGGGGACCTCTTCATCTTCGACCTGCAGGCGGGCGGGAGCGTTCAGCACCTGGGAACGCGAGCGTCTCACGACGGGCGGGACGACCTTTCGGGAATGCACTACGACGCCTGCACCGGCGTCCTCTACGCCATCCACGACAGCCACGATGTCATCGTGGAGACCCTCGCCGACGGCACCTTCCTGCGTGAGTACGATCTCGCGGGAGACAATCAGGAGGGCGTCGCGCTGATCGGTGAGTCCGGGGATTCGACGACAACCCTCTTTATCGCGGAAGACGCCGGTGAAGTGTGGCAGTACGGAGGCTATCCGGTGGACCCGTGCTCCCCTTCCGTCGGGGCGGCGATCGGAAACGAAGCCGCGCCGAGTCCGGCGGCCGGGATTCGCGGGTGCACCCCCAACCCGACCCGAGGGGGTTCATGGATCCGCTACGACCTCCCGCGCGCGTCAGAAGTCGTGCTGGGCATCCACTCCGCGTCCGGTCGAATGGTCAGAACGCTGGAGGACGGCACACTTCCCGGCGGTCGGCACCGAAGCCGGTGGGACGGCCGGAACGACGCGGGGCGACCCGTGGGCGCGGGCGTTTACTTCTGTCGGCTTCGTGCGGACGGGACCACCTCGGCGCGACGCATCATCGTCCTGCCGTAGGGCGCACATCCGTCAGCAAGTCCTCAAACACCGAGTCCGCCAGCAGAAGTCCGCGTTGAGTCAGGCGAAAGCGCCCGCCCCCCGTCGCAAGCAACCCGGCGGCCCGGGCGGTTTCCAGCACGGCGGTGATTCGCTCGCGCGCAGGCTCCGGGAGACGGGCCAGTCGTGCGGTGGCGTCGATCCCCTCCATGAGTCGAAGGCCCAGGTAGAGATCCTCGGCAGCCCAGGTCCCCTCGTCCAGAATCTCCCGTTCCGCGGTCGCGTCCTCTCCCGATTCGATTCGCGCAATGTACGCATCGAGATCCGCGACATTCGTCCAGCGCGCGTTCCCCGCGTGGGACGCGGCACTGGCGCCCACGCCGATCGCGTCCAGACCGCGCCACGCATCGGCGTTGTGTCTGCACTCGCGGTGAGCCCGAGCGAAGTTCGAGATTTCGTAGCGCTCCAGTCCGTACCGGCCGAGGACTTCGCCCGCGTCGTCGAACATGTCCGCTCGTGTATCTGAATCCGGAAGACGCACGCGCTCTTCTCGCAAGTGACGAGCGAGCCGGGTTCCTTCCTCCGGTGTCAGCTCATACACGCTGACATGCTCCGGGGCGAGCGCGGCCACCTCCTCCACTTCGGCCGCCCACGACGCGGCATCCTGCCCCGGCGTCCCGAAGATGAGGTCGATTGCGATATTCTCGAACCCTGCGGCACGCGCCGCTTCGTATGCGCGAAGGCTGTCCCCGGGGGAGTGCGTCCGCCCCAGCGCACGAAGCCGAAGGGGACGGGTGGCCTGAAACCCCAGCGTCAGGCGATTCACCCCGGCTTCGCGGAACCCCGCGATCCGCGACGCGTCCAGGCGGTCGGGGTTCGCCTCGAGGCTCACCTCTGCATCCGGTTCCAGGCCAAACGCCGCGGCCGCCGCACGGACGACACGCGCCACTTCCGCCGGTTCCAGCACGGCGGGCGTCCCTCCCCCGAAGTACACGGACGAGAGAGTCCTCCCCGCGAACGGCACGCGGTCCGCCGCACGCCCGATCTCCGCAACCAGCGCATCCACATACCGTCCGCGCAGCTCGGCGCGGCCCACGACGAAGTAGAACGCGCAATACGGGCACTTCGAGCGACAGAACGGAACATGAATGTAGAGTCCGATGCTCAAGAGCCTCTCCCGCGACAGGATTCGTTCAGCTTCCGCCGTTCGAAGAGTACACGCTGTCCGCCTGAGCACACGCAGGGGCAGCGATCGACGGGAGACAGCGCTACCGGTCGATCTTCAGCACCGAGAGAAATGCTTCCTGCGGAACGCGGACGGTGCCCACCTGCTTCATCCGCTTCTTCCCTTCCTTCTGCCGCTCCAGGAGTTTCCGCTTCCGGGTAATGTCCCCGCCATAACACTTCGCGGTCACATTCTTGCGAAGCGCGCGCAGGGTCTCCCGTGCGATGATCTTCGAGCCCACCGCCGCCTGCACCGCCACCTGGAACTGGTGCCGAGGGATGACTTCCTTCAGTTTCTCGACGAGGCTCTTCCCCCACTCGTAAGCCTTGTCCCGGTGCACGATAATCGACAACGCGTCCACCGGTTCCCCGTTCAGCAGGATGTCCAGCTTGACCATTGGAGAGACCTGGTAGTCCGAAAACTCGTAGTCGAAGGATGCATATCCGCGGCTGATCGACTTCAGCTTGTCGTAGAAGTCGAAGATGATCTCCGCAAGCGGAAACTCGAAGTGGATCACCACACGCGTCGGGTCGATGTACTCCATCCCGCCATGGGTGCCGCGTCGCTCCTGTCCGAGCTTCATCATGTTCCCGATGTAATCCGTCGGCACGACAATCTCGGCACGAACCATCGGTTCTTCGATTCGGTCGATGTCTGCGGGGTCTGGAAGATCGTTTGGGTTCTCGATCTCCACCATCGTCCCGTCTTTCCCGTACACGCGATAGGGAACCGTCGGAACCGTACCGATGAGTCCGAGATTGAACTCGCGCTCCAGGCGTTCCTGCACAATCTCCCGGTGCAGCAATCCCAGGAACCCGCAGCGAAACCCGAACCCCAGCGCAACGGATGTCTCCGGTTCATAGTGGAGCGACGCATCGTTCAGGCGCAGGCGGTCCAGCGCGTCACGGAGATCTTCGTAGTCCTCCGTGTCAATCGGGTAGAAGCCGGAGAACACCATCGACTTCGCCTCGGCATAGCCCGGCAACGACTCAGACGCGGGATTCGCCGTGTCGGTGATCGTGTCTCCCACCTTCGTGTGCCCGATGTTCTTCACACCCGCAATGACATAGCCCACATCCCCCACACCCAGCGTCTCGCACGGGACCATTCCGAGACGCAGCGTCCCCACTTCCGTGACGAGATACTCGCGGGCGTTCGAGAGAAAGCGAATCGTCATGCCAGCGCGCAGCTTCCCGTCCACAACGCGAACATAGGCCACCGCACCGCGATACTGGTCGAAGGCCGAGTCGAAGATGAGCGCACGAAGCGGAGCGTTCGTCTCTCCCGACGGGGGTGGGATCCTCTTGATGATCTCGGGAATCAATGCGTCCACGCCCAGACCGTCCCTGGCGCTCACGCGAAGGACATCCCCCGGGTCTCCACCCAGGAGGTCCAGCACCTGCGCGGCCGCGCGTTCCGGATCCGCGCCGGACATGTCAATCTTGTTCAGCACCGGAATGATGGTGAGATCTCCCGCAATCGCCAGATGCAGGTTCGAGATGGTCTGCGCCTCCACGCCCTGACTGGCGTCCACCACAAGAACCGCTCCCTCGCAGGCCGCCAGGCTCCGCGACACCTCATACGAGAAGTCCACATGCCCGGGAGTGTCGATGAGGTTGAGGACATACTCGTGGCCGTCGGGTCCGGGATGGGTCATGCGAACCGCGTGAGCTTTGATCGTGATCCCGCGTTCCTTCTCCAGGTCCATATCGTCGAGAACCTGCCCCTGGGCCTCCGCCTCGGACAGCGTGTGCGTCAGCGCAAGGAGTCGATCGGCAAGCGTCGACTTGCCGTGATCAATGTGCGCGATGATGCAGAAGTTCCGGATCTTCAATCGATCAAGCATCACGACTCGCCCGCAACCTCCGACGCTTCGTCAGCCGGAGACACCCCCGCCGACGCTTCGTCAGCCGGAGACGCGACCTCCGCCACTTCGTCAGCCGGAGACACGCCCGTCGAGTGGTAGATCTCCGAATAGTCCGTCGCGATCCAGTCCCCGATCCGAGTGATGCGCGGCTTGCCAAACGGCAGCGAAAGCACGGTCCGGAGCACTTTGTTCCGGATGCCGCCGATGAGGGCCGGAGGGTCCGATGCACTCCATGACCAGTACAACACGAACGCACGGCCCACGACGCGGTTCTTGTCCAGAAACCCGAAGTAGCGACTGTCCGCGCTGTTGTGACGGTTGTCGCCCATCATGAAGATGGCGTCATTCGGAACCGTCACCGGCCCGAAGTTCGGGTCCGAGTGCAGCGAAGGCTTCAGCGCTATGTAGGGTTCGTGCAGGGGTTCATCTTCGATGTGGAGAACATCGTCGCGCAGTTCCAGTGTCTCCCCGGCGACCGCGACGCACCGCTTGATGTAGTCCTTGTTCGACACCGGCGCCTTGAAGACGATGATGTCCCCGCGCTTCGGATCGCGGAAGCCCGGCAGGCGAATCTCCGTAAAGGGAATCTTCGCGCCGTAGGTCAGTTTGTCCACGAGCAGGAAATCACCCACCAGGAGCGTGTCCTCCATCGAACCGCTCGGGATGCGAAACGCCTGGAAGAAGAAACTGCGGATGAAGAGCGCAATGAGCAGCGCCCAGAAGATGGTCTTACCATTCTCCCAGTGACGGTTGGGGGGACTCCCGGAAGCGGAACCCCGACCGCGCTTCCCCCTGTTCTTGTGTCCGGCCATGCAGCCTCCCCCGCTTCTCCCGCCTTTGCGGCGGATGATCATTGTCTGCGCTGCTCAATGAGCCACCGCGCGGTTCTCCCGGCGGTCTGCAAACTAAAACGCGATCCCCACCGCAATGGTTCCCTCGTGGGGGTCCACTTCCGCGAACAATGTGCGACTCTCCTCCAGATCCTCCTCAAAGTCTCCGAGGTGAGCGTCAATGTATGCGTCCACCGCGCTGTAGAAGGCTCCCAGAATCGACCAGAAGACCAGGTTCCTCCGTCGGCTGAAATGCTCCTGCGCGCGATCCTCCAGCCACGCTTGCGTCCCGGCGTCCGCGGCGTTCACCGCGCGAGACTGAAAGTCCGTCGCGCGGCGGGATTCCACCAGAATCCCGGTGTACAGATACGCCTGCACCGCAAAGATCACGGATGCCTTGACGGGCCGGTCATTCGTCATCTGCCCCCATGCGGGCACCACCGCGCTGCGCACTGCGCGGGCGAAGGGGCTCGGCGGTTCCACGACCTCCGCGGCGGAAGAGAGTGCCGCCATGCTCAGCACCCATGCCGCAACGGCCATGGCACCGCCCCACGCGCGGAAATGGCGGGAATGCGTGGGAATCGAACCCACCTCGGATGGTTTTAGCACCCGACGGAAGGATTTGAAGTCCTCGAGGTTCACCAGAACCTACCCATTCCCGTCCGGTTCCTTCCTGTGCGCACCAGTCAATCCACGGTGGCTACGGCGTCGATTTCCACCGCAACCCCCATCGGAAGCCCCGCGACCGCGACGGTCGCGCGCGCGGGTCGTCCGGTGGAAAAATGCCGCCCGTACACTTCGTTCATCGCCGGGAAATCGGCCATGTCCTTCAGATAGACCGTGGTCTTCACGACACGGTCCAGCGAACTCCCCGCCGCTTTCAGCACGGCCCGCAGATTCTGGATCACGCGTTCGGTCTGCGCCTCCATCCCGCCTTCCACCAGCACGCCCGACTCCGGATCCAGCGCGATCTGCCCGGCGGTGTACACGAACCCGCCCGCACAGACCGCCTGGCTGTAGGGGCCGATAGCGGACGGCGCGGATTCCGTTGAGACAATGCGTCGGTCCATGAGCAGGCTCCCCCTTCCGGTGCGGCGACCCGGCAGGATAGGGCCAGACGCCCTGGAGTGCAAGGAGCGGACTACTCTACGGTCACGCTCTTGGCGAGGTTGCGGGGTTGGTCGACATCGCACGCCCTGAGGACGGCCACATGGTAGGCAAGAAGCTGAAGCGGGATGACCGACAGAATGGGCATGAGGCAGGGAATCGTCTCGGGGATCAGAATGGTGTGATCCGCCTTTCGCGTGATCTCCGTCTCCCCTTCCGTCGCGATGGCGATCACCCGGCCGCTCCGCGCACGAACCTCTTCGATGTTCCCGATGACCTTCTCGTAAGCGCGGTCACGCGGTGCGATAAAGACCACCGGCATGTTCTTGTCGATCAGCGCGATCGGGCCGTGCTTCATCTCGGCCGCCGGATAACCCTCCGCGTGAATGTAGCTGATCTCCTTCAGTTTGAGCGCACCCTCCAGCGCCACGGGGAAGTTGTAGCCGCGCCCGAGGTAGAGGAAGTTGTCGTGCCCGGCGTATTCTTCCGCGATCTTGAGAATCTCGTCGTTCTTCTCCAGGATTCCCTGAATCCGTTCCGGCAGGAGCTGCATCTCCGAGATGAAGCGACGCCCCACCTCGCGGTCCAGCCCGCGCAGGCGGGCAAACGCCAGCGCCATCAGCGCCAGCACCGTAATCTGCGCCGTAAATGCCTTTGTGCTGGCCACGCCGATCTCCGGACCCGCGTGAATGTACACGCCGCCGTCAGACTCCCGGGCGATGGTTGACCCGACGACATTGCAGATCCCGAGTGCGTTTGCACCCTTCATCTTGGCTTCGCGCATGGCCCAGAGAGTATCCATGGTCTCTCCGGACTGGCTGATGGCCACGGAGACCGTGTTCGGCGTGATGATGGGATTCCGGTAGCGGAACTCCGATGCGTACTCCACCTCGACCGGGATTCGTGCCATCTCCTCCATCATGTACTCGCCAATGAGCCCCGCGTGCCACGAGGTCCCGCACGCGGTAATGATGATGCGCTCAACATCACGCATCTCCTCGATGCTCATGTTGAGTCCGCCGAGGTGCGCACTCACTGTGGGTTCGTCGAACCGCCCGCGCATGGCATTCCGCACAGTCTCCGGCTGTTCGAAGATCTCCTTCAGCATGAAGTGCGGATAGCCGCCCTTTTCGATCGCGCTCAAGTCCCACGCGATCTCCTCAATCTCCTTCTGCACGGAGACGCGGTCGAGGCTTGTTGTGGCAAAGGTGTCCCGCTCCACAACCGCCATTTCGTGATCGTCCAGGTAGATCACCTGCCGAGTGTGATGAAGAATGGCCGCCACATCCGACGCGACGAAGTTCTCCTTCTCGCCGATGCCCAGCACCAGGGGACTTCCATTCCGCGCGGCAATGATCCTGTCCGGATCCTCTGAACTGACGACCGCAATCCCGTAAGTTCCTTCGACACGCTTCAGCGCCCGGCGAACGGCCTCTTCCAGGTCTCCGTCGAAGTAGTGCGCCACGAGTTGTGTCAGAACTTCCGTGTCCGTCTCCGTCTCAAAGACATGGCCCGCTTCCACCAGTTGGCGTTTCAGCGTCTCCCAGTTCTCGATGATCCCGTTGTGGACCACCGCGATCGTGCCGGATGCGCCGGTATGCGGGTGAGCGTTGCGAGTGGTGGGGGCGCCATGCGTGGCCCAGCGCGTGTGCCCGATGCCGACCGTGCCGGAGAGATCCGCGCCGTTCCCGGCGATCAGCTTCTCCAAGTTTACGATCTTCCCGGCCGTCTTGCGCGTGGTGATGCCGCTGCCGTTGAGAATACTGATTCCGGCGGAGTCGTATCCGCGATACTCCAGCCGCTTGAGCCCTTCCAGCAGGACGGGAAGCGGTGAGTTGGATCCAATGTATCCTACGATTCCACACATGGGCCTGACTCCAGGTTCAGTCTACACACCCACCCGCTCCACTACGACCCCGAAGAGGACGGCCGCACTCCTTCCACAATCTCCCGCGTCCGGCGAACCAGCGCCTCCACAAGATCTTCCGTGCGAGCCTCGGCAAGAAGCCGGAGAATGGGTTCCGTGTTCGATTTCCGCAAATGCACCCATTCGTCCTCGAAAACGAGCTTCAGGCCGTCCGTCGTGTCTGTCCGGGCGTCCGGGAATGCCCGACCAAGAGCCGAGAGCGCCTGATCCACATCCACCCCATCGGCATCAATCTTCGCCTTCTTCATCACCGTGGCGGGAATCCTCCCGGCAAGCGCGGAAAGTGGCGCGCCCGCCCGGGTCAGCGCGTCCAGAAGGAGCGCAATCCCCAGCAAGCCGTCGCGGCCGGGATTGACGGAAGGGGCGATGACACCGCCGTTTCCCTCTCCGCCGATCTGCGACCCCGTTTCCAGCATTTTCTCGGTCACATGGACTTCCCCGACAGGCGTTCGCAGCACGCCGCGCCCGTGCCGGGCCGCCACCTCTTCGATGGCCATCGTGGTGGACACATTCACGACCACATCTCCACGGACGCGCGGCAGCACCGAGTCCACCACCACCGCCAGCGTGACCTCTTCCCCGATCGGCCTTCCCGTTTCGTCTACGGCAGCCACGCGGTCCGCATCCGGATCCAGCGCGAAGCCGGCATCCGCACCGCGATCAGCCACGGCAGCGGCCAGTTCGGTGAGGTTCTCCGGAACGGGTTCGGGGTTCCTGGGAAACCGACCGGTCGGCTCCGCGTAAAGGAAGGATGCCTCCACGCCGAGCCGCGCAAGCAGGAGTGCGGCGATCTCCCCTCCCGCACCATGCACGCAATCTACCACCACGCGAAACCCGCGGCCGCGAATGGCGTCCACATCCACCAGCGGGGACTCCAGTATGCGGTCCACATGGCGAGCCGTGAACTCGTCGCGAAACTCGAACGACCCGATCCCGTCCCAGTCCGCCCAGGGAGGGTCGCCTGAGTCGATGCGCCGCCCGAGATCCGCCCCTTCCGATGCAGTCAGGAAGATCCCCCGTGACGACAGGAACTTGAGCGCGTTCCAGTCCGCAGGATTGTGGGATGCGGAGATCTGGACGCCGCCCACCGCCCCCAGTTCCCGGACCGCCACCTCCACCGTGGGGGTGGAAACGATCCCGAGATCCGTGACATCGTTTCCGGCAGCCATCAGCCCGGATGCGACGGCTCGCAGGCACATCTCTCCGGACACGCGCGAGTCCCGGCCCACGACGACGGTCCCGGACCCCAGGAATGCGCCGAAGTGTGCCGCCATCCCGGCCAGACGCACGGGGTCCAGTCCGCGCCCCACAATGCCGCGCGCTCCCGAAACGGAGAAGATGAGACCGTCCAAGAGTCCTCCAGGAATCTGCGGTTTCCGGGGCAGTCGGCCCGGGGAGGGAATGGAGCTGGTGAGCGGAGTCGAACCGCTGACCTACGCATTACGAGTGCGTTGCTCTACCAACTGAGCTACACCAGCATGTCCAGACCCTGCACGCGGCCGTTGCGGCGGACGACGGAGTGGTGAGCCGGCCCAGAATTGAACTGGGGACACCAGGATTTTCAGTCCTGTGCTCTACCAACTGAGCTACCGGCTCGTGCCTGCCTCCGAATCGTCCCGAACCCTGCCTGCCGGAACCTGCCGTACTTTGCCAATCTGCATTCAGGCGGGAATGCAGGCTAGAGTATCGTCCCGTCCGTTGTCAATCGCGAGCGAACGCGGTCAGGCCGAATCTCCGTACCCCCCGGGGTGCATCGACCGCCAGCGCCAGGCGCTCTCCAGAATGTCCTCCAGGCTCGCGTGGGCCGGAGCCCACCCCAGAACCTTCCTGGCCCGCGCGGAATCCGCCACCAGAGCGGGAGGATCTCCCGGGCGCCTTGCCTCCACCCGCGTGCGGAGCGTCTTCCCTGTGACTGTCTCGGCCACCTGAACGACCTCTTTCACGGAAAACCCGGCCCCGTTCCCCAGATTGAACGCGCCGCCCTCTCCCCGATCCACGGCGTCCATGGCGCACAGGTGTGCATCGGCGAGATCCAGTATGTGGATGTAGTCCCGGATGCAGGTCCCGTCCGGTGTGGGGTAGTCCCCGCCGAAGATCGCCAGTTCCCCGCCTTCCGCCGCCGCGTCCAGAACAAGCGGGATGAGATGCGTCTCCGGGTCGTGATCCTCCCCCCTCTCGGCGGAGGCTCCCGCAGCGTTGAAGTAGCGGAGCGAAATCACACGCAACCCCTTGAGGCGACGATACCACTGGAGGATGCGCTCGAAGGCGAGCTTCGACTCCCCGTAGACATTCGTCGGTTCCGTGGGGAAGTCCTCCGTGATGGGCGTGCGGTCCGGTTCCCCGTAGGTCGCCGCGGTAGAGGAGAAGACAAAGCGATCCGCGCCGGCCGCCATCGCCTCTTCCACCAGGTGGATTCCGGCCGTCACATTGTTCTCGAAGTAGTGGCCGGGCTTCTCCATAGACTCCCCGACGAGGCTGGACGCGGCCAGGTGCATGACGGCATCCAGTCGACGGCCGCCCAGTGCGGCCGCCAGAGCGGCCCGGTCGCGCAGGTCCACATTCAGAAAGTCCGCATCCGGAGGAACCGCAGCCCGGTGCCCGCGACTGAGGTTGTCCAGAACGACCGGGTGATGGCCCGCCTCCAGAAGGCGCTCTGCCACCACGCTCCCGATGTATCCGGCGCCGCCAGTGACCAATACTTCCATGTTCTTGCACCCCCTGGGAGGTCTTGCCGACCGGCGCCTCCAGACCCGCGGCAGACTCTATGGGCGAGGCTCATGCGCTGTCAACGAACGGCCGAAGGAAGAGGCGGAGGGAAGGTGCCTCGGGGTGCCTTCTTGACAAAGAGGAATCCGGGCTGATACCATCGGGACGCTTCGCAGCGGCAGTCTTCGCATCGGCGGAACCGCCCCAGCAGCAGCCAGCAGAGGCCTCAGAGTTTTGGGGCCGGCAACATGCCAGGCGAGAATGGTCTATATTTCAAAGGATCGCAGCTTCGCAAAGGACATCGCGGAACGGTGTGGAATGAGTTCCATGCAGCATTCCGTGGCCCGCATCTATGGCCGCCCCGACGATATGGTCGAGTGCGACAAGATGCAGACCTGGTACTACTATTCCGAGCGTGTCGCTTTCGTCTTTGAAGACGACAAGATCTCTCGGATAACGGAGCTGAAGTCCTACTGACAGCGGGCGCCCCCCCGCAACCATCCTTCTCCTGTCGGTTCCCCCGAGCCCGGCGCGTTTGTGCGTCCGGGTTTTTTTGTGGGCGAAGACGACACGGAGGGTGAACACGCAGTAGAACCTCCCGGGTTCCCGGTCTAGTATGCGCCCATGAGACGATTCCTTCTTCGCCCGACGCCGCTGTACCTTCTGCTCGCGGTCGTGTTCCTTTCCGACGCGGTCTTCTCCGGGCGGGCCTACCTCTTCCGCGATGTGCTGACCTTCTTCCACCCGTGGCAGTTCGCGGTACGGGAAGCCCTGCGCAGCGGGCAGTTGCCCTTCTGGAACCACGACAGCTTCTGCGGGATTCCGCTCCTGGCCAATCTCCAGAGCGGCGTCTTCTATCCGGTGAACTGGCTCTACGCGGCGCTTCCGTTCGATGCGGCATTGACCGCCGGCATGGTGATCCACCTGGCGCTGGCAGGAATCGGGATGCACGGATTCCTGCGCCGGGCCGGAGCCCCGTCCGGCGGCGCGTTCCTCGGCGGGGCGGCCTTTGCGTTCGGCACCTGCTGCCTTTCGCACCTGGAGTTCCCGATGAAGCTGGGGGCGGCGGTCTGGCTTCCATTTGCGTGGAGCGGGCTGTGGGACGCCATGCGCCGGGGACGACGATCCGGCGTGGCGCTGACGGCCGGGAGCATCGCGCTGTCGGTTCTGGCGGGATATCCGCAGATCACGCTTCTGGGGCTTCTGTCCGCCGGATTGCTGGCGGTCGCGCTGGCCGTGGGTGTGACGCGAAACCCGGATCTGCCGCGCGCGGAGCGGCTCCACCGGTTGGGGGCACTCCCGGTCGCGGGGGGGATCGCGGGGCTGATTTCGGCAATACAACTCCTTCCCGCGCGGAGCATGGCCACACTGTCCGCAAAGGCGGCTCCCTACGCCGCCGACGCCGCCCTCACACGGTCGCTCCCGCCGAAAGGCCTCCTGGCGGCCTTCGACCCGTTCCTGTTCGGGTTCCCGGGTTTGGACCGGTACTGGGGAGGGGAGATCGTAGAATACTGTTTCGGCGCGTTCTTCGTGGGGCTGCCGGCGCTGGTACTCGCGGGCGGAGCCATGGCGACGGCGTTCCGCCCGGCGAAGCCCACGCACGAGGCGGCCCGGTTTGACCGCGCCGTCGCGCTCTTTCTGACGGCGGGCGTGGCTCTGGGTGTCCTGCTGGCGCTCGGACGGCACACGCCGATCTACCCGTTTCTTCATGCGCATATCCCCGGTTTCGGCCGGTCCCGGTGGCCGTCGACCGCCGTGTTTCTCGTGGCGATTCATCTCGCCGGACTCGCGGGAGCGGGAATGACGCGGTTCCTCACGGGCGAAGCCCCCATGCGGCGAGCCGGATGGGGAGCGATCGCGCTGGGTGTCGCGGGGGGCGCGGTCGCCTGGGCGGCGCAAGGCCCGGGGTTGGAGACGATCCGTGCGTTCCAGCTCTCCGGCACACCGGGGTATCAGCATGGGCCGTACAGCGCGTTCGCGCCGGAGTGGATTCGCGCGCTCGCCGTTCGATCGGGACTGGTCTTCGCCGCCGGCGCGGCCGCCATTGCCGCCGCGCGACATGCTCCATGGCGAAGCCGCGCGGCCGGGTTCTGGATGGTCCTGGTGGTGCTGGAACTGCTGCTTGCATGGCGTGCCGTCGACGCGCCCGTCGCCCGCGGATTCTACGACGCTCCTGCCGCAGGCACCGCGGCCCTTTCTGATGAACTCCGCCATCGCCGAATCTACATCCCGCGCGGGACTGACCAGCTGGGGAACTTCCTCTACGGATGCCGAAACCCGGACGCCTTCGCCTGGGCGAAGAACGCGCTGCTCGGCAACGCGAACATCCCCGCGAGGGTCGCGCAGGCACGGGGGGCGGAACCGCTGAACCCGAGGCGCCACGAAGCCTTCGCGCAGGCGTTTGCCTCACCGCATACGCCATGGGAGGTCAAGGAGCGCATCTTCGATCTGTGGGATGCGGCGCTTCTGATGGACGCGCCGGATGTCCGCCCGCTGTCCATTCCGGGCATCACGGGGGAAGGGCCGCCGCTCGACCGGAGCCGCCACGAACCGCAGCTGGGGAGGGCCACGGTTCTTTCCGACTGGCGCGTTCACGGCGAGGGGGAAGAGCGCGCACTGCTCGGCGAGTTGCTCTCCGATGAGCATGACCCGTCGCGGATCACGCTCGTGGAGGCGGGTTGCGGCGGCACGCCGGACCTGCCCCCGGAGGGCGAAGTGGCGCACACCGGCGAGGCGGGACCCGCGCCCCCCGCGAGACGACAGCTTGCGTGGAGGAACGAGCCGAACGCCATCCGCATCACCGGCGACGGCGGATCGGGTGGAATGCTCCGCGTACTGGAGAGCTGGGACCCCGGCTGGACCGCGGAAGTGGACGGCAGACCTTCGCCGGTCCATCGCTCGGACTTCCTCTTTCTGGCCACCCCGATCCCCGAGGGTGCGCGGGAGATCGTGTTCCGGTATCGTCCGCCCCGGTTCGGCACGGGCGTTGCGCTGTCGCTGGCCGGACTGGCGGCGATGGCGTTTCTTCTGATCAGCGGACGGCAGACGAGACAGGATTGAGCAGCATGACCGCACGCGACACGCCGGTTCTGGAGATCATCGTCGCGCACAGCGCGGGAACCTGCTTCGGCGTGGAAGACGCCATTGAACTCGCCGAGGACAAGCGCCAGCCCATCCTCGGGCAGCTCGTCCACAACCCGCTCACGGTGAAGAGACTCTCCGATCAGGGAATCCCCATTCTGGAGCGGTATTCCGACCTCGACGAGTTGGAGGGGCGCGGTACGAAAGAGGTCATCATCACTGCCCACGGGTATCCCAGGGAACTGAAGGAGGCGCTCGCGGCGCGCGGCATTGTCTACCATGACGCGACCTGCCCGGTGCTGCTCAAGTGGGTCTACGGGAAGATCCTCCACTTCGAGGAGCGCGGCTATCGCGTCATTCTCATCGGCAACCCGGACCATGCGGAGATCATCGCCAGCCGTTCGTATGGAACGGACATCCATGTGGTGTACTCCCCGGAGGATGTCGCTGCGCTGCCCGACGATCCGGGCCGGACGGTGGCCGTCTGTCAGACGACGATCACCCGCGAGAAGTTCGAGTACCTCGTCGGCGAGATTCGGGCTACGAAGTATCCGGACCTCAAGGCGATCGACACCCGGTGCAAACCGGTGAAGAACCAGCAGCGCGCCATCGAGCGCCTGGCGGAGTGGGTGGACGCCATGGTGATCGTCGGCGGGTTCAACTCCTCGAACACGACCAATCTGGCGCGCATCTCCCGGATCCGGCTTCCGGAACGGACCTATCACATCGACGACGCCGACATGGTAGAGGCAGGCTGGCTCGACGGCGTGGAGCACCTGGGCATCGGCGCGGGGACCTCCACGCCAAAGAGCCAGATCCGTGCCGTACAGCAGCGGATCGCGGAACTCTTCCCGGGGCGCATCGTCTACCGCACGGAGGATCGGCGGGGAGAACTCCAACGCGACGACTTCGGAGAGGACGACGAAGTCTGACCGCAAGAGGAGCCATGGCGTGAGCGCAAGGAAGCGCACCTGGCAAACCGGCAAACGCGCCGCCGGGCACGCCCGGTGCCTATCCCCGCCAGCGCGCGAGTCGCAGGGAGTTCGACACCACGCTGACCGAACTGAGCGCCATGGCCGCGCTTGCGAAGACAGGCGGCAGGAGCACGCCCGTCCACGGGTAGAGAACGCCCGCGGCAATCGGAATGCCGACCGTGTTGTAGCCGAACGCCCAGAACAGATTCTGCCGGATGATTCGCATGGCAGCCGCGGAGAGGTCGATCGCGGCGGGAACGCCGCGCAGATCACCGCGCACGAGAGTAATGTCCGCCGCCGCCATCGCGATGTCCGTACCGCTCCCCATCGCGATCCCCACATCGGCCTCCGCCAGCGCGGGCGCGTCGTTGATGCCGTCACCCACCATGGCGACGACGGCCCCTTCCGCGCGAAGTTCCCGCACAACCCCGATCTTGTCCTCGGGCAACGCTTCCGCCTCGACCCGGTCCACTCCGACCGCTGCGGCCACGGCATCCGCCGTCCCCCGACGATCGCCGGTCAGGAGAATGACGCGTATCCCGCGTGCGCGAAGGGCGGCGACCGCTTCGGCGGACCCCGCTTTCACGGGGTCGGTGACGAGAATCGCACCCGCCGCCTCTCCCCCGATGGCGACGAACACCATCGTGCGTGCCGCGCGATCGCCCTCGGCGGCGACCGCGGCGAGCGACGACCCGTCCACGCCGTTCTCGTCCAGGAAACGGGCCGATCCCACCAGCACGGGAATGCCGTCGACCGTCGCGGCAATGCCACGCCCCGCGTGCGCGCGCACGGAGAGCGCCTCTCGAACCGGCGCGTTGCGCGCTGAAGCGAACTGCGCGACCGCCTCCGCCAGCGGATGCTCGGACGCACGCTCCACCGCCGCCGCGCAGGAGAGAACGCGCGCCTCGTCGTACCCCGCGAGGGCGTACACGGATTCCACCACCGGACGCCCTTCGGTCACGGTGCCCGTCTTGTCGAGAACCACCGTATCCACACGATGGGCCATCTCCAGAACCGCGCCGCTGCGCACCAGAATCCCGCGACGGGCCGCGCGACCGGTCGCCACCGAGACTGCGGCGGGCACAGCCAGCCCCATGGCGCACGGGCACGCGATGATCAGCACGGTCACGAAGACATGGAGCGCGTGCAGAAAGGCCGGGGCCGGGCCGAACGCCCACCAGAGCGCGAACGCCACGACACCGATCCCCAACACTCCGGGCACGAACACACCGGCAACGCGGTCGGCCAGTCGCTGGATGGCGGGTTTCGAAGTCATCGCGCGTTCCAGCATCTGTACGATGCGCGCAAGCGCGGTGTCCTCGCCGACGCCGGTCGCGCGAAGAAGGACGCCGCCCGTACCGTTTGCGGTCCCGCCGGTCATGGAGTCGCCCGCGGTCTTCGCGACGGGAAGCGGTTCCCCGGTG
Organism: Gemmatimonadota bacterium; assembly: GCA_030747075.1. Lineage (NCBI taxonomy): Bacteria > Pseudomonadati > Gemmatimonadota > Gemmatimonadota bacterium. Next base: position 11,584 of record JASLLL010000008.1, on the reverse strand, counting down.
AGCATCGACTCATCGACGGAGGTGGTCCCTTCGGCCACGACGCCGTCCACGGGGATCGACTCGCCCGGACGCACGCGCACGAGGTCACCCACGGCCACTTCCGCCAGCGGGATATCGCGTTCGGTGCCGTCGATCACCACGCGTGCGGACAACGGCGCAAGCCCGGCCAGGTCCCGCACCGCGGATGACGCGCGACGCTTTGCGCGGTCTTCCAGGATTCGTCCGAGCATCACAAGCCCGATCACCCACGGCACCGCGCCGAAGTAGACCTCCAGCGGCAACCCCATCGACGCGATCCATCCCGGCGCCGCCGTGACCACCGTGGAGTAGAGGAATGCCGCCCCGGTCCCGAGTGCGACCAGCGTGTTCATGTCGGTCGCGCGATGACGCGCGGCACGCACTGCGCCTCGCAGGAACTCACTGCCGGAGCCCAGGTAGACAGGCGCGGTCAGCCCGAACAGCACCCATCGTGCGGTCGCTGCGGTGGCCTCATCGCCCCCCATCCAGCGGGCAGCAACGACGGTGGTCGCGACCGCGGACGCCATCGTGAACGCAAAGCGCCACCACACGCGACGAACCGCGTCCGTGGCTGCGGACTCCGCCACGCCATCCCCGAGACCCGCGCCGGCGTCGTCCCCCCCGGTGCGCGGCGCGGAAACGGTCGCCGAGAACCCGAGCGCGTGAACCGCCTGAACCACCGCCGCGTCATCGCCCGGCGCATCCTTCCACGCAACCTCCGCCTTCTTCGACAGGAGATCCACCGTCGCTTCGGCCACGCCGGGAACTGCGCGCAATGACTTCTCCAAGGAAGACACGCATCCCGCGCAACGCATCCCCTCGATATCGAACACGATGCGATCCATGCGCCCTCCCTACCCCGGGATGTTGAGAAAGGCCTTCAGCGAAAGCACCACGACGAACTGCCCCGACCCCAGGAGAAGAACGGCACGGTCCGGCCACCGCCTGGCTTCCGCCGACAGGCCCAGCACGAGAAGCGGCATGAAGAACACCCAGATGCGGCCCGTCTCGCCGAGGATTCGACCCGACAGGTCCAGCGCCAGAAGGACGACCAGTGCCGACAGCACCCAGGGCGCCGAGTGATCCCCATCCTCCCGTGCATCCGCGGAAGAGCGAGCGAACTTCGCGCATTCGCTGCGGGCGGCCATCATCGCCAACGCAATCAGCGGCCAGCCCGCAAAGAGCGCAAAGTCCCACAGGTTCCAGCCGACCCATTCGGTGAAGGTCCGCCCGAGCACCAGCGTCTGGATGCGATGCGCGGAAGCGGCGGCTTCGTGATAACACGCGATCCAGTCGAGCCCGCGTGCGGCCGCCCACGCGGGCACGATCGCAAGCCCGGCGAGTGCAGCAGCCATCCGGCGAATCATGGCCGCCATGGACGGAAGTGCCTCCCCGCGCATGTGCCGCCAGTTCATCGCTCCGGCGGCGGCCAGGCCCATCGCAACGAGTGCCGGGATGGCGGTGAAGGATACGAAGAGTGCCGCACCTCCCGCGAGCCCCGCGCCAAACAGAAGCGCGACCGGACGAGTGCCGGAGGGACTGGAAAGCGCCGCGAACTTCATCGCGGCCGCCGTCAACACAAGCAGGAGCAGGAGGTGGTCTGTCTCCGGGGTGAAGAGCAGATACGACGGCAGCGTCGCCATGCCGAGAATCGCCGCGCCGGACGCCCCCGGGTGGCGCCCTCCGCCCGCCATCGCAAGAACCGGGACCACACACAACGCCCCCAGAAGAAGGAGCAGCGCACCGGCACAGGCAGCGCCTCGCTCCGGATTCCCGGCAAGACGGTTGACGGCGTGGAAGAACAGCACGCGCCCCGGCGGTTGCGAACCGCCGTGTACGACAAACCGCCCCTGCTTCCGGTGATACGACTTCAGGAAGTCGCCGACATCTTCTATGTCCCGCGAGATCGTGTGGTAACTCGTGAACGACGCGTCCTGCACGCGGCGCGGAATGTGCGACAGCCCTCCGGGTTCGGCCGCGGTCAACACGGCCATCTGAAGCGCAATCAGCGCGACCGCCGCCCCGGTGTCCACGGCGCGCTTCCCACGCGACGCCCCCGCCCAGCTTCGTCGCACGCGCACCGCGAGAAGCGCCGTCCCCGCAAACAACACCCCGCACACGGCCACCATCGACGGCGACAGCCCCCCGGCCCGACGCGCCCACTGCCAGGTCTCCGGCCCGCGAAGCCCCGGCCAGAGATCGGTGGACACGAGAAGGGCCGCGGCCAGCGCCGCCAGGATCGTCGTCCATGCCCGCGGGCAGAGCTTCACTTTGCGCCCCCCGGTGCGGCGTCGGACGGGGCCGCCGCCTTTCGCCAGATCTCAATCCTCGGGTGGTCAAACACGCGCATCAGCGGTTCCGCACCCCCGTCCGAGAGAATGACCGGCCCGAGACGCGGCTCCGACTCAAACACGGCGACGCGCCGGAACGGAAGCCGCCCCGCGTCGAGATCCGCGTAGAACGCGGCCTCCACGGGGCGAAGTTCGGGTGCGGCCGTGAACTCCGCGCGATGCCCTTCGGAGAGCGCCAGCACATCGCATCGATCCAGTATTCGCGACAGGTGTCGGGCGCGCTCGGTTTCGGTCCTTCGCTCGTGCCCCGTGTAGAAGCGATTCCACAGCATCTCCACGCGGTGCCGGGGCCGACGCAACTCCGGCACCGGCGACCCGAGCGGAGGTCCGTATCCGGGGGGGTCCTCCAGGGCGATGACCTCGTCTCCCGTCACATTTCGATCGAGCCACCGCGCGGCCGCCACGCGCGTATCCGGCCCGGCATAGACGGCCGTAAACGCAAGCCCCGCCGCCATCGTCGAAAGAGCGAGCGCCGCGGGTGCCGAGACGCGAAAGCGCTCGAACCGCTCGCCGAACATGCGCGCCGCCTCCGCCGCGAGGATCGCCAGCGCCGGCAGCGCGGGAAGCAGGAAGCGGACGGTCTTCACCCGTGCAGCCAGCAGGAGAACGACCAGCGGCACCAGCATCAGCAGCAGCCGCTGGTCACGAGCCTTGCGACGGCGCACGCACAGCACCGTGCCCGCGGCCGCCGCCAGGGCAGGCAGAATGCCCACCGCGTACGGTAGGATCCGCGTCGCCTCCCACCATCCGGGAATGGCGCGTGCGTAGGGCAGCGTCCAGTCGTGGAAGTCAGGCGAATAGGCGCGGCGGAGGTTCCCGATCAGCGTCGTGTGTTCGCCCGCACCCGCGCCGGGGTTCCCCCCGCCAAGCCACGGCAGGAGCGCCGGGTTCAGCAGGAGAGCGACCGCAGCGGCGACGCCCGCGCCGATGGCGATCCGAAGAGCCGCGCCTTCCCGGCGAGAGAGGGCGGCGTGCATCAGCGGGAGCGCCAGCAGCACGCCGGGCGACTTCACGGAGGCCGCAAGCCCGAGCACCACGCCGCCCGCGACCGCGCGCGCCGCCGACGGGCGCTCCGCAAGCCGTTCGGCCGCCCACAGCCCCGCGACCACGAACGCCACAAGAGGCGCTTCCACCGTTCCGAAGTGAGATGCCTGCACGAGTGCCGGGAATCCCGCCGCGAGCGCGGCCGCCGTCAGCGCGGTTCCCCTTCCCCATCGCAGGCCCCACTGCCGAATCAGGAGGATCGCCCCGATGCCCCACACGGCAGAGATCCACCGCGCGAGCAACACCGTCCCCGCGAAGGCATCTCCATGCACGGCGTCCACGCACCGCTGAACCAGCGGAAGGAGACACTGGCGCGCCGCCACCAGAAGCCACAGCGGGAGAATCCCGTAGGAGGTAATGCCGGCGTTCGGAACCCCGCCGTCCGCGACGCTCCGCTCCAGGAGAATCGCCTTCCCCACGACAAAGAGACGCTCGTCGATGTGGAACGACCAGGGCAGCCCCCAGTCGAGGCCATGAAAGCGAATGGTCGCGCCGAATACCACGACTGCGGCAAACGCAAGGCGGGATCGCTTCAGGATCAGCTCCCGGGAAGGGCCTCTCGAAGGAGGCGAATCCAGTTCCCTCCGAGAATGTCCGCTATCTCGCCGTCGGTAAAGCCGAGATCGGCCAGTCCGCCCGCGAGGCGAGGAAGGTCCGCCACCGTATCCAGACCTTCCGGCGAGGATTCCGCACCGAATCCACCGTCGAAATCGCTCCCGATGGCCACCGCCCGGTGCGTTCCGGCAAGTTGCGCCACATGGTGGGCCGCCTCGGCGACGCGCCGCATCGGCACCCGCTTTGCCGCGTCTCCCGTCGCGAGCATCCGGTTGTAGGGCACCATTCCGATGATCCCGCCTCGTGAGGCGAGCGCCGAGATCATGGAATCGGAGAGTTGCCGGTCCCCCGGGCAGAGTGCGCGCGGATTCGAGTGCGACGCAATCACCGTGGCGTCGAAGAGCTCCAGCGCTTCAAAGAACGACTCCTCGGCCGCGTGGGACAGATCCAGCACCATCCCCGCGGCGGAGAGGGCGGGGAGCAGTTCGCGCCCCTCGTCCGTCAGCGGCCCCGGCGCGCCGGTGCCTCCCGCGGCCCTCGTTCGGCGCCACGACAACCCCACGATGCGTACGCCCGAGGCAAACCAGGCGGCCGCCTCCCCGGGAGAGCGAATGGGATCCGCGCCCTCCATGAGCGGCACGATCCCGACATCCCCCGTGCCGTCGTCCTCCCATCCGGCCAGCACCGCGTCCAGATCCGCCACGCTCCCGATCATTCGGAATCCGGAACCGGCCTCCCGCCCCAGCTCCCGATAGAAGTCCAGCTGGCCCTTCGCGAACTCCTCCGCTTCCTCCGCGGTCCTGTACACCGTCCCGGGGGGAATCTTCTCCGCGTCCAGTTCCGGAATCGACTCCAGCGCCGACTCCGGCAGCAGAAACTGCGTTCCGAAGACGACCGCCACGCGCCCGGCGCGAAGCTCCGGCAGCCCGACCATGCACTCGCCGCCGAAAGGGCCGCGCGAGGAGTCGCGCTCCTCCCGCCGGATCTCCAGTGCGGACCGTCGCGGATCCCGGCCGGCGAAGAACCGGTTGAAGGCCATGTCGAGATGCCCGTCCACCACGGTCATCCGCACGCGGTCTCTCCGCCGCAACTGGACCCGCGTCCCGCAGTACATCCAAAGCAGTGGCGGCCCGTGGCAACGCGCCGTCCGCGATGGTGCGAGGGGTCGAAGTCGCGGATGTGCCGCCCCGCCGACTTCTCTACGGGCAAGTCCAGCATCTGGTTGAAGTCGCAGTCGAAGAGAATGCCGTCCCACCCGACCGAGACCATCGTTCGACACATGGCCGACGAGGCCGCGCAAGGATTGAACGCATCCACCAGCGTGGACATGTACCGGTCGTACTCCCCACTCTCCAGAAGGGACTCCAGAAACCGGCTGAGGGGGAGGTTCGCCAGCGTGACGACGGCGTCGACCCGAATGCCGTGCTTCTCACAGAGTTCCTTTCGGAAGACCGCTTCCGTCGCGTCCTGCGGACAGGGAAGCACCGGGCCCGCCGGATTGCTGGCGATCACAAGCCGAAGCCGACCGCCGCGCCCGTATCCGGCATCGTTCAGCTTCCGAAGAGCCTGCATGGATGCTTCGAAAACGCCGCTCCCTCGCTGCTCGTTCGTCGCGGTTGCGTCGACCGACGGGAGGCTGGCCACGATCTCCACCTGATGCTCCGCGAGGAACTCGATGAGGCCCCCCTGCGCGGCAAGATTCAGCACCGTGAGATTGCAGCGATCGATCACGCGTCGCCCCAGCGCGCGGGCCTCCTTCACCAGATAGCGGAAACTCGGGCAAAGCTCCGGCGCACCGCCCGTGATGTCCAGCACCGGGATGTCGGATCGCGCGAGCGCACGCACACAATCCCGCGCGGTGTCCCGGCTCATGATCTCGGTTCGGTCCGGCCCCGCGTCCACATGGCAGTGCCGACAGGTCTGGTTGCAGAACCTCCCGACATTGACTTGCAGCGTCTCCACCCCTGAGACGGTCAGCGGAAAGAGCCCGGATTGCTCCAGCTTCGCTCGAAATGTCGAGTGCCCGTTTGCCCTCTCCAGAATGGCTCGCTGCCGCGTTGCCGAGGCCAGTTCGGACTGGCGGGCTACCAGAGAGGTCCTCTTTGATGCCAACGCTTGCCTCCTTTCCCGTCTCTTCGCAAGAGCTCACTATTCTCGCACGAGAAAACTCATCTCCATTTTCAAAAACATCCGCGGTCCCCTGTCCACTATACTGGTTGGGCTCCTGACATCGAGTGCCGCCCGTCGATCGGGACCCGACCAGACACCCATAGAGGAGATCAACCCCATGCTTCGCAATACCCCCGGTCTGGCCGGACTCCGCACCTCCGCGCTGTCTGCTCTGGCCCTTTCCTGTATCCTGTTCGCGCAGGCCGCCGTTGCCGGCCCGCGCATCTGTGCGTTCCCGACTGACGGCAGCCCGCTTCCTGAGCATGTGAAGGAAGCCCGCCTGCGGTCCGACGGTCCCATCGAAACCCCCGGAGGCTACCGTGCGCTCCTGGAGCGTACGCTGCAGAATCGACGCCAGCTTCGCGACGGGATCGTAAGCGAACGCGAAGCCACCGACAATGGCGGTCTCCGGATCACCGGAACGAAGGACTTCCCGGTGTTCCCGTTCCTGTACTCCAACACGGGAGCCGCGCCGTTCACGCAGGCCAGTCTCGAAGACCAGCTCTTCACCGGCCCGTGGCCCACGGGCACGATGAAGGAGTACTACGAAGAGATCTCCTACGGTCTCTTCTCGGTGGATGGCATGGTGGACAACTGGTACACGCTTGCGAACAACGACGGGTACTACGAAGGCGTCAACAACGGGCTTGGCGCAGACGCGGAACTCGGCGAACTGATGACCGAAATCCTGAACGCACGGGACGGGGCCATCAACTTCGGCCAGTACGACAACGACGGTCCCGACGGCGTTCCGAACTCCGGTGACGATGACGGTTATGTGGACTTCATCGCGTTCATCACCCCGGATGTCGGAGGAGAGTGCGGCGCAACCGGTGGCGACAACATCTGGTCTCACAAGTGGTCGATCTCCGGTTGGACCGGCACCTACTACGAGACCGGCGACGCAGCGAGTGCGGCGGGCGTTGCGAACATTCGCATCAACGAGTACTTCATTGCCGCCGGGCAGGCGTGCGCGGGCGGGCAGAACGGCATGGGCGTCTACTGCCATGAGTTCGGCCACGCGCTCGGCATCGCGGATCTCTACGACACCAACGACGGCAACGGAGCTTCCAGCGGCATCGGCCACTGGGGACTCATGGGTGCAGGAAACTGGAACACGCCGGATCACCCGAGCCACATGACCGCGTGGTCGAAGGAGCGCCTCGGCTGGCTCCACTACTACAATGTGACCCGGGACAACCAGGAACTGTGCCTCCCGCCGGTGGAGACCCACCAGGTGGCGGCTCGCGTGTGGACCGACGGCGACACGACCTCCGCCGAGTACTTTGTGGTGGAGAACCGGCAGCAGATTGGGTTCGATGTGGATCTGCACGCACCCGGGCTCGTCATCTACCACATTGACGACGACACCTACGATGCAAACGACAACTCCAACTCCGTGAACGCGGATGAGACGCACAAGGCGATCGATGTCGAGTGCGCCGACGCGACAAGCGCGAGCCACGCCGCGAACGCGGATGACCTCGACGCCAATGTGAATCGCGGAGACGCGGACGACCCCTGGTGCCCGTCGACGCAGGTCACCTTCGACGGAGCGTCGGTCCCCGACACGCGCGCCTACTCGGGCGCCGCAACCGGTGTGGCCGTGCGGAACATCGACTCCTGCACGGGCGGAGCCACGGGCGAGCCCGGCTGGATCTGCGCGGAGTTCGAGGTGGGCGTCACCACCACGGCGGACCTGTGCATGCACGACTGCTCGACCGACGGCTGTGCCGAGATCACCAATTGCAGCTACTGGTGGGGCAGCCCGGACCTGTGGATCGACAACAATGACGACGGAACGGATGACTACCCGGCTGACGGCGTGGCCAATCATCTGTGGTTCCGCGTTGAGAACACGAGCGGCGACACGCTGGCAGGCGTGGATGTCGAGCTGTACTACGCGGATCCGGCCATGGGCCAGCTGTGGCCGTCCACGGGCACGCTGATTGACACCTACACGATCCCGGTCATGAACCCCGGGGACATCGTGGAAGACTATGTGGTCTTCAACTATCCGGTGGCTCCGCCGCTGGTGGACCACTACTGCATCGGCGGAGTCGCCGTGCACAGCCTGGACCCGCAGAACAGCGAGTACCCGCCAAACGACAACAATGTCGCGCAGGTGAACCACCAGGTCCTGGTGTCGCGTGCGGGCGGAATGCGGTCAGTCGGCTGCCCCGGCCTCTTCGAGAGGACATCGAAGATCCGGCTGCTCCCGGGCGACAACCCGACCGGCGACGGCGTCTACGCCAGTGTCCGGCTGGGAACGCCGCCGCGCTTCGACGATGTCCAGGTCCCGTCCCACTGGAATGTGACCTACAACCCGGGTCCGTTCTGGGTGCCCAACGGTGGAATGGACTGGCAGATCGAGGTCCAGTCCCCGAATGCGGCGCACGGCGAGACCGCGCACATTCCGATCACGCTCTGGGACGAGCAGCGCCAGAAGCCCGTCGGCGGCGTGATCCAGGACTATGTCATCGACTGCATGAACCCCAAGCCGGTGTCCGGGCTGACGATCAGCTGCATGGACCCCGTGGTCGACGACCTCGGCGGCCCGAATGTCAAGCTCGACTGGGATCCGGTCGACTTCGATGTGAGCGGCGGTGCCGAGGCGATCAAGTTCTACGAGGTCTACCGCTCGGACAACATGGGCGGCGCCGAAGCGCTTGTCGCGCAGGTCGCGATCGACGCAGAGCCGTCCGAGACGGACTTCCAGTGGTATGACGAGGTGTGGTGGACTGAAAACCACATCTACACCTACCGCATCCGTGCCATCGACACGGCGAACTCCGCAAGCGGGTTCTCCAGTGCCGTGGATGTGGACTGCCAGTCCTCCACTGGAGTGGGCGAACTGGGTGGCGTGGTAGTCGCCGGAACCAGTGTCGTGCCGAACCCGTTCAACGAGTCGGCAACCATCTCCTACTCCATCACGAGCGCCGGTTCGGTGGCGCTGGATGTCTATGACGCGAGCGGACGCAAGGTCCGGGGTCTCGTGCACGGGCAGCATGTCGCCGGGACTCACGAGATCGTCTGGGATGGACGGGACGACTCCGGTATGACCGTGGCGAGTGGCGTGTACTTCTACCGCGTCGCGGGACCGGATCTGTCCGCGACGAAAAAGCTGGTACTCACCCGGTAACGCCGCGTCACGATCGGCGAACTTTGACGAAAGCCGGCCCTCGGGGACTTCCCCGGGGGCCTTTTTCGTGGCTCGCGTCCGGGGGCACTTGAAGGGACATTGCCGAATGCGATATCCTTCGGTGTCTGTGGCTCTTCCCCCCCCTTTGTCGTCGGTCTCTCGCCGGACCGGACGCGACCCCTTGACTCCGTTCGGAGGAATCGATGACTCCCTGGTCCCCTCGCCGCGCCTTCACCTCGATTGCCGCACTTGCTGCCTTCTTCTTCGCCGCCGGGGCATCCGCCGCGGAGTGGACACCCATTTCTGAAGACTCGGTGCCCGGAGCCGAACCCAACATGGAAATCGTCCAGTCCGGCCCGGATCGAGTGGTGCTTACCATTGAGGTGCCGGGATTCGAGTCGTCCTCCGTCGATGTGAACGGCGCACCCCACGCACGCATCGTTCTTCCGGGTGCCGCCCCGATGCTCGAACGCGGACTCCCCGGCCTCCCCGTGGTGACGCAGAGCGTCATCGTGCCCGATCGCGCGGCCGTCGAGTTGCGCGTGATCGACAGCGAGTGGAAGACCATCTCCACGCTGCCGGTCGCTCCCTCCAAGGGACCGATCCCCCGCAACACGGACCCCGATTCCGTGCCGTGGGAGTTCGCGCCCCTGTATGCCGATGGCGGCATCTTCCCCGCGACGGAAGCGGACCTCTCGGACCCGTTCGTCGTGCGTGACTTCCGTGGAGCCACCGTTCGCATTCATCCCTTCCGTTACGATGCGGACCGCGGCGTTCTTCTGGCGTTGCGTCGCATGACCGTGGAAGTCGTCACCACTGCCGGAGTCGCGGAGAACCCACGGACCGCCTCCGCGCCGGTAGCCATCGACCCGCAGTTCGATCGCATCTACCGGCATCTCTTCGGGAACTACCCGGCCGCACTCGGGCGTTATCTTCCCATCGACGAACCGGGGCGAATGCTGGTCGTCGTCAATGACGCGTTTCAGTCGCTGGTCTCCCCCTTCGCCAACTGGAAGATCCAGCGCGGGATTCCCGTGGAGGTCGTGACGACCACTTCGGTCGGAGGGTCCGCCGCCGGGATTCGCGCGCACATCAACACGCGCTTCGCGGAACCGGAGGGGCTGACCTATGTGGTCCTGGTCGGTGACATCGCCGAGGTGCCAACAAACGCGGGCACTGTGGAGGCGGGTGCGGACAGCGATCCGATCTACGGAATGGTCGCCGGGTCGGATTACTATCCGGATCTCTTCGTGTCGCGGATCTCCGGCGAGACCGTGCCGCAGATCCAGATCCAGATCGACAAGATCCTGCGCTACGAGATGACTCCCGACACCGGCGGCGCGGCAGCGTGGTACCACAAGGCCACCGGCATCGCGTCCGACGAGGGATCGCCCACCGATATCGAGCGCTGCGACTGGCTGCGCGCGGACCTCCTTGCGTACAACTTCACGGATGTGGATCAGATCTATCAGGGCCAGGGGGGATCGACGGCAGGGATCACCGCCGCTCTGAACGACGGCCGGAGCCTGGTGAACTACCTTGGACACGGGTCCGGCACCAGTTGGGGAAGCGTTTCCTTCACGAACACGGATGTTCACGCGCTCTCCAACGCATGGGCGCAGCCGTGGATCATCGATGTCTCGTGCAGCAATGGTGACTTCTCGCTCAGCGAGTGCTTCGCGGAAGCGTGGCTGCGCGCGGGTTCGCTCGCCCAACCAAAAGGAGCCATCGGCATGTACTCCGCATCCACGCTGGCGTCGTGGGTGCCGCCGTGCGTGATGCAGGCGGAGGCGGTCGATCTTCTCTGCGCCGACGCGGAGAACACGCTGGGTGCGCTCTACTTTTTCGGTGGAATGAAAGTGGTCGATGATTACCCGTCCGGCGAGGGGCCGAAGCTGATCGAGCAGTACAACATCTTCGGCGACTGCTCGATGGTGGTCCGGACGGATGTCCCCATTGCGCTGGCGGCAACGCACGGCGTGGGGATTCCGCTCGGCGCGACCTCGTTCGATGTGTCCGTCTCCGGGGCCGTGGGCGCCACCGTCTGCATCTCCGCCGACGGGACGATCTACGGGACCGCCGTCACGGATGCATTCGGCGACGCGAGTGTCGTGTTCGATGTCCCGGTGACGACACCCGGCGACATGACGCTGACCGTGGTCGACTACAACGCGATCCCCTATATCGCGACCGTTCCCGCGTTCGTTCCAGCGGTGGTCACTCTTTCGCCGTCATCCATCGACGCGAATGTGGCGACGGATGTGACGGTGACGGTGATGGAGGCGGACGGCGTGACCCCGAAGCC
>JASLLL010000007.1 GCA_030747075.1 Gemmatimonadota bacterium | reverse complement strand
GCAGCAGCAGGTGCTTGAAGCGCTGCCCGCCAACTCCCGGGAGGCGCGCTTGTATGTCCGGCAGATCATGGAGAGCACTTACGAGGCCCGCATGGACAGCGTGGGCCGGATCACGGTTCCGTCTCAACTGCTGGAACTGGCCGGGCTTGAGAAGGGTGGAGAAGTGATGGTTCTGGGAGCGCTTTCGCGCTTCGAACTCTGGGATCCTGAACGGTATGAGACCCACATGGCCTCGGATGCTTCGTCGTTCGAGGACCGTGCGGAGAGGTTCCTGCTCTAGGGGAGAGGTGGCCGGTGGTGTCGTGGTGAGGTGTGAGGCGAGGGGACTGCCGGTTCCTGAGATGACGCGACGAATGAAGAGGGGGCCCATGGATTTCCGCCACGAACCGGTCCTTCTGGACCAAGCGGTGGACCTCTGGGCTGCGCCAAGCGCAAGACGCGTCGTTGACGGGACGGTGGGGCACGCCGGCCACTCCCTGGAGTTGCTTCGTAGAAGGCCGGACATCCACCTTCTTGCCGTGGACCGGGATCCCGCTGCCGTGGAGTTCGTCCGACGGCGGTTCTCCGGATTCGGGGATCGCGCGCAGGTCGTGCACGGATCGTATGCGGACCTTCCGCGCCTTGCTCACGAATGGGCCGGGGGACCGGTGGACGGACTCCTGCTGGATCTCGGGGTCAGCTCACCTCAGATCGACGACCCGGGACGGGGCTTCAGCACTCGGCGCGACGGGCCGCTCGATATGCGATTCGACCCGACCTCGGGGCACTCCGCCCGGGAGTTCTTGAGCGAACTGGACCCGGAGGCGCTCATTCGGATCCTCCGGCAGTTCGGAGAAGAGCCTCGGGCGCCGCGCGTGGCGCGGGCCATTCTGGAGGCGCGGGATCGGGACGCGATGGAGACCACGACCGACCTTCGTCGGGTCCTGGAGGGTGTTGCAGGGCGTCGGCCGGATGGGCGCTCCAAGTCGGCGGCGCGTGTCTTCCAGGCGTTGCGGATTGCGGTCAATGATGAACTGGGTCAACTCGACTGCCTGCTGGACGGTCTACAGAGCGTACTGGCACCGGGGGGGAGAGTCGCGGCCATCAGTTTTCACAGCCTGGAGGATCGCCGCGTGAAGCGGGCATTCCGGGACGCGGCCCGGGCCTGTGAGTGTCCGCCGGAGTCTCCGCTTTGCAGATGCGGAGGAGATCGAGCGTGGCTGCAGGTTCTGACGCGCCGGGCGGTGGTGGCGTCGAGTTCTGAACGGGAAAAGAACCCCCGTTCGCGAAGCGCGAAACTCCGGGCGGCCGAGCGCCTTCCGGATGCGGGAGAGAGCTGTTGAGTCCGAATACGAACAGCGCGGAGAGGGCGGGACAGGCCGCGGCCACATCGCGACGGCGGAGGAGAGATCGTCGGCGGGTTGTGGGGGGTGTCGTCGTACTGGTCGTCGGCGTCCCGCTCCTCTTCTCTTGTGTGTGGGAGCGCCTCCGGCTCTCCGAAGCTCTTCGTGAGCGTGACGGCCTCGTTTCACGACGGGAGTCCATGGAACGCACGCTCCTGCGTCTGGAGGGAGCGCGTTCGAGGTTGTCCACCTGGGAGAGGATTGCACCGCTGGCCGACCGGCGTCTGGGGCTTTCGGCTCCGGCGTGGGGAGACGTTGTCTGGATCTCCGTGAGCGGGGAGGCAGGCTGAGGGAGTGTCGCGGAAGGGGGCGGCGGTGGCTGGGAAGCGGAGAGCGGCAGGTCGGTTTGAGTCCCGCGTTGTTCTCGGATTGGTCCTGGCAGGCATTGTGGGCATGGTGGTCGTGGCTCGCCTTGTTCAGGTGCAGGTGATCCAGGCGCGCTCCCTGAAGGATGAAGCCAGAAGGCAACAGGAGCATCGCCAGCAACTGCCCGCGGCTCGTGGAGCCATCCTCGACCGCGAAGGCACCCCGCTTGCCATCACGCTGCCGGGCAATCTTCGTGAGCGAACGGAGCCTTCCCGCCTCTATCCCGAAGGGACCACCGGGGCCCATGTCGTGGGGTTCTGCATGGCGGATGGTCGCGGTGCCGAAGGCCTGGAAGAGCGCTTCGACGAGCTTGTGCGCGGTATCCCCGGCGAGCGAACAGTGGGCAGGGACGGAAGGGGTCTCAAGTTCTCCGCATCGTGGGGCACCGTCCAGGATCCGAAGGACGGCGCGACGCTGCACCTGACGCTCGATACCACCACCCAGTCTGTTCTGGAGAGAGAACTGCGTCGGACCGTTGAGAGGACCGGTGCCCGTTCCGCTTCGGGCCTGTTCATGGACCCGCGTACCGGAGACATCCTTGCGATGGGCTGCTGGCCCGGTTTCGACCCGGGTCGCTATGCTGCATCAGAGTGGGGTGCGCGCAGAAACCGCATCGTTACCGATCGGAACGAGCCGGGGTCCACCTTCAAGGTGGTGACGGTGGCGGCCGCGCTGGAAGAGGGCCTTGCGACTCCTTCGACGCTGCTGGAATCCTCGCTGGAAATGAGCCTTGCGGGAGGAAGCCCTCTTCACGACAAGGAGGACTATGGCTGGGTGACGGTCGAAGAGACAATCGCGCAGTCGATCAATACCGCAACGGCACGCCTGGCGCGACGGGTCGGCCGCAATCGCCTCTACGAGTATGCGCGGGCGTTCGGGTTCGGCTGCATCACGGGGATTGATCTTCCGGGCGAGGTCAGTGGCACGCTTCGCCGCCCGGCAGACTGGTCGGGTCGCTCCCTGGAGTCGATCGCCATCGGGCAGGAAGTCTCCGTCACCATGGTCCAGCTGGCTTGCGCATACTCCTCCATCGCGAATGGCGGGCTCCTCATGAAGCCCCGGATCGTTCGAGAGGTGCGGGCGCCGAATGGTTCGCTGGTGCGGTCTTTCCGCCCCCGCGCTGTACGCCGTGTGATTTCGCGATCCACTGCCGAGAGCCTCACCGCCATGCTGGCCGCCGTGGTCTGCGAAGGCACCGGGACAGAGGCCGCGATCCCCGGTCTTCGTGTCTGCGGGAAGACGGGAACGGCGCAGTATGTGGACCCGCGCACCGGTCGCTACGACCCGCGCCGCCACATTGCATCGTTCGTGGGATACCTCCCGGCGGAGCGGCCGACGCTTGTCGGCGCGATCATGGTGGAAGCGCCGCGCGGGGTGGGGTACGGCGGAAGCATTGCGGCCCCCTGTTTCCGGCGGGTGGTGGAGGGCAGCATTCTGGCTTTGCGGCAACCGGGCGAACTCGCAACGGTCCTCTCCAACCCGGAAGAGGAGAAGGCCGGATGATCTTCGCGGCGGCGATGAGTGAACGCCGAAGGCGAACGACGGGCCGTACCCTGAGCGACCTCGTGGGCGGTCTGGACGGGATGCGCGTTCTGCGCGGCGGCCACCTGCCGGTGAGACGAGTGCAGCTTGATTCCCGGAAGATCACACCGGGCGATGTCTTCGTGGCCTTGCGGGGACAGCACGCGGACGGGGTCGCCTACCTGGAAGATGCCAGAGAGCGCGGGGCATCCGCCGTGGTGGTTGCCAGCGGTGTGGCCGCTCCGGATCGCACCGACCTCGGATGGGTCGAGGCGGACGAACCGCGTCTCGCGGTGGCGATGCTTGCTGCAAGGGCGTGGGGGCATCCTGCGGATCGACTTCCCGTGATCGGCGTCACCGGGACGAACGGCAAGACCACCACGGTCTATCTGCTGCGGTCGATCGGGAGTGTGGCCGGTCGGAAGCCCGCGATGATCGGGACGCTCGGAACCAGCCTTCCCGCAGGTGTCTCCCCGCAGGCTCGGACCACTCCGGAGGCACCGGATCTTCAGGCGGCCCTGTCGGACGCGGTGGAACAGGGTGCGAGCATGGCGGCGCTGGAGGTCTCGTCCCATGCTCTGGACCTTCGTCGCGTTGACGGCATGTCCTTTGCGGGAGCGGCGTTTCTCAACCTCTCGCCGGAGCACCTGGACTGGCACGGAGACATGGACGCGTACGGGCGCTCCAAGGCGCGCCTGTTCCGCGAACTCCTGGCGCCCGGATCGGGCCCCGGTGGTCCGCGGGCAGTCATCAATGCGAACGACCCCTGGGCGGATCGTATCCGGGACGGGGTAGAAGAGGTCCTCCTCTTCTCGACGGGTGGTGGTGATGGGGATGTGACCGCCCACGGGGTCCGTTCGACCGGTTCGGGCAGTGCGTTTTGCCTCACCACTCCGGCGGGATCCGCGGACACCCGGATTGGGTTGCCGGGATTGCACAATATCGAAAACGCCCTGGCGGCGGCGGCGCTGGCCCATGGGATGGGGATCTCGCTGGCGGATACGGTGCGCGGCCTTGAGCAGGCGGAACTTCCTTCCGGGCGATTCGAGCGTGTTCACACCGGGCGCTTTGACGCTTTCGTGGACTATGCTCACACGCCGGATGGGCTTCGGCTTGCGCTGGAGGTGGCTCGCCGGATCGCGCGGGGGCGTGTTCTCGTGGTCCTGGGATGCGGCGGCGATCGTGATTCGTCCAAGCGTCCGGTCATGGGGGAACTGGCCTCGACGCTGGCGGATGTGGCCATCTTCACGGCGGACAACCCGCGAAACGAAGATCCCGACGAGATCATTGCGCAGATGATGGGGGAGGGGTGTCGCAGGGAGCGGGTGGAGGTGGTGCCGGATCGGGAGGAGGCGCTTCTGCGGGCGGTCACGCTCGCCGACGAGGGAGATGTCGTGCTGGCCGTCGGGAAAGGCCACGAGACGGTTCAGTCCGTCGCAGGCATCGACCACCCCTTCCCCGAACGGGAGATTCTGGCGGCGGCTGCCGCTTCCGTGGACAAGCCACAGTGACGCCGGAGGTCATGGTGGGGCGCTGGACTGCGGCGGAAGTCGCGCGGATCACGGGTGGGACGCTGGAAGGGGAAGGGGGCGTACGCGTGGGCGCCGTCACGACGGACAGCCGGGTGGCCCGGACGGGCGATGTGTTCTTCGCTCTCGATGGTGCCAGTTTCCGGGGCGAGGACTTCGTCCCGGGAGCCTTCGGGTCCGGCTGTTCCGTCGTGGTGGTGCGCTCCGGATGGTCGGGCGCGCTCCCGCGAGGCTCTGCGGTGATTCGCCATGCGGAGCCGTTGGACGCGCTCTCCATGCTGGCGGCCTCCGTGCGTGACGCATGGGATTGTCCGGTCATCGGGATTACGGGATCTGTCGGGAAGACCAGCGTGAAGGAGATGACGGCGCTGGTTCTTTCGGGGGTCGGCCGGGTGGAACGATCTCCCGGCAACTTCAACACGGTCGAAGGGCTGTCGCGCACCCTTCTCGAAATCGAGGGAACTCCGGACGCTGTCGTCCTGGAACTGGCCGCATCCCGCCCGGGGGAGATCGCTCGTCTGGCAGGGATCGCGCGCCCTACGGCGGCGGCGCTGACCAATGTCGCGCCCGCGCATCTGGACGGGTTCGGGTCGGTAGAGGGTGTCCTTGGCGAGAAACTCGCGCTGTTCGCGGCAGTGCCCGCCGAGGGCATCTGCGTGGTGGATGGCGACGATCTCCATCTGGCGGAGGCCGCGTCCCGCGCGAGCCGCCATGTCGTGCGAGTCGGGTTCGACCTGGGGAACGATCTTCGTGCGAAGAACCTCATTCCGGTGGGAACAGCGGGCACGCGTTTTCGTGTGTCGGGCGGTCACGAGGGTTCGCTGATGGTCCCCGGCCCCCATCAGGTGCGAAACGCGCTCTTTGCGCTTGCTCTGGGTGAAGCCCACGGGGTTCCCATTTCGCGAGGGCTGGAGGCGCTGGCCACATTCGAAGGGGTCCCGGGCCGGTTGTCGGTTCGCGAGGTGGGCGGGGCCTTGCTTGTAGACGACTCCTACAACTCAAACCCCCGGTCTGCCGTGGCCGCTCTCGACTGGTTCGCCGGACTGGAAACAGTCGGACGGAAGGCCGTCGTTCTCGGAGACATGCTGGAACTTGGCGGGGAGTCCGCCTCGCTGCACGCTGAACTCATGGAGCACCTGAAGAGTACGGGGCCCGACTTCGCGATCCTCGTGGGGGATGCGCTCCATGCGGCGCATGCCGAGGGCGGGAAGTCCACCCGTCCGGAGATTCTCGCCGCGTCGGATGCGGACTCGGCGGCTCGGACATTGGGCGAATGGGTCGGTCCGGGGGACGCCGTTCTGGTCAAGGGTTCACGCGGCATGGGGTTGGAGATCGTCGTGGACGAGCTGATCTCGCGTCGGTGCGGAGAAGATCATGCTGTATGAGCTTCTCTATCCGCTTCGCGACCAGCTCTTCGTCTTCAATGTGTTTCGGTACATTACCTTTCGGGCTGCCTATGCGGCGCTGACGGCGTTCACGCTATCGGTGGTGCTGGGGCCGTGGGTGATCGCGAAACTCCGCAACCGTGGAGTTCTCAAGCGCGTCCGGGACGAGGGCCCGACGGCGCATCAGACCAAGACCGGGACTCCGACCATGGGCGGTCTCCTGATTCTGGCCGCCATCGTACTTCCCACGGTTCTCTGGGCGGACATGAGATGCCCGCAGGTTCGCATTGCACTGTTTGCCACACTCTGGATGGGTGCCATCGGCTTCCTCGACGATTACCTGCAGGTCGTTCGCGGCCACCCTCGCGGGCTGGTCGGCCGTGCGAAGATTGCCGGGCAGGTTTCGCTGGGACTGATCGTGGGGGCGATTCTCGTGGCGTACCCGGAGGATCCGAATCTTGCGACACAGACCACGGTCCCTTTCCTCAAGGAGACGCTGATCGATCTGGGCTGGGCGTACATTCCGTTTGTGATTCTGGTCATCGCCGGGACATCCAATGCGGTGAATCTGACCGACGGCCTGGACGGACTGGCGATCGGCGTCATGGTCTTTGCGGCGCTGGCCTTCGCAGGCTTGTCCTATGTGTCCGGGCACGCAGGGTTCTCCGAATACCTGAAGATCCCGTATCTGCAGGGAAGCGGCGAACTGGCGGTCTTCTGTGCGTCCATGCTGGGCGCCGCGCTCGGCTTCCTCTGGTACAACGCGCACCCTGCGGAAGTCTTCATGGGGGACACAGGGTCACTCGCGCTGGGAGGGGCACTGGGAACCGTGGCCATCCTCCTCAAGATGGAGCTGATTCTGGCCATGGTGGGGGGTCTCTTCGTGCTCGAGGCGGTCTCCGTGATTCTCCAGGTGGCATCGTTCAAGATCCGCGGGAAGCGGATCTTCCGCATGGCCCCCATTCACCATCACTTTGAGTTGATGGGGTGGGCGGAGAACAAGGTCGTGGTTCGATTCTGGATCGTGGCGGGGCTTCTTGCGCTGCTGTCGCTGTCCACGCTGAAGTTGAGATGAAAGGGGAAGCGGGCATCGCGCGGACTCTGCTGAATGCAAGAGGGCCCTGCCTGGAGAACGCCGTGGTCGTGGTGCTCGGGTATGGCCGAAGCGGAAAGGCGGCGGCCGCTCTTCTCCAGCGGGCGGGCGCAAAGGTGCGCGTGACGGATCAGGGGTGCGCGGCGGAACTCGGTGTTTCGGGCGAAGGCATTCCCGGAGGCGACGGCTGGCTCGGCGGGGATTGTCCCGAAGTGCTCCGGGGGGCGGATCTCGTGATCGCAAGCCCGGGTGTCCCTCCCGGCAATCCCGTCTTAGACGAGGCTCGGGCAAACGGACTGCCGGTGCGCAGCGAACTCGAGCTGGGCTGGTGGTTTCTGGACGCGCCGATGATCGCGGTGACCGGCACGAACGGCAAGACCACCACCGTGGAACTGCTGGGTGCCATGGGACGGGCAGCCGGGCAACGAACCGCGGTGGCAGGGAATGTCGGTACGCCGCTCTCTTCGCTGGCCGGGGAAGAGTGGGACCTTGTCGTGGCGGAGGTGTCGAGCTTCCAGCTGGCCACCTGCGAGGAGTTTCGCCCGGATGTGGCGGTTCTCCTGAACCTCGGCGAAGACCACTTCGACTGGCACGGCAACAGCGAGCATTACACGGCGTCGAAGCGGCGACTCTTCGCAAACCAGAAGCCGCGCGATGTGGCCATTCTAAACGGCGACGATCCCGTGCTTGCGGACTGGGCCGCAACGCTCCCGGCGCAGACGCGCCTTTTCCGGCGGCATCCTTTCACGGGGCCGGGGGCATTCATCCGGGACGGTCGGATTACTCTGGTGGGTGCCGACGGGGCGACCGACCCGGTCTTCGCCCTTTCAGAGTGGCATCTTCCCGGCGGGCACAATCTGGAGAACCTCCTGGCGGCGTCTCTGGCAGCGCGGGTCATCGGGCTCTCCGCGGACGCCATCTCGGACGGCGCGCGGGAGTTTCGGGGGCTCCCGCATCGCATGGAGACCGTGGCGACCCTCGGAGGCGTCGAATGGGTGAACGACTCGAAGAGCACGAACCCGGGAAGCCTCGCCAAGGCGCTGGAGGCAGAGGTGCCGACCATTCTGATCGCCGGAGGGGTTGCCAAAGGCTGCGACTTCCGGAGCGTGAGAGAGTCGGTGGGAAAAGGCGCGCGCGCCGTCTTTCTGATCGGGGAAGACAGCTCGCTGCTGGAGGACGCATTCCGCGGAGCCACGGATCTGGTGCGC
Organism: Gemmatimonadota bacterium; assembly: GCA_030747075.1. Classification (NCBI taxonomy): domain Bacteria; kingdom Pseudomonadati; phylum Gemmatimonadota; species Gemmatimonadota bacterium. The sequence continues at coordinate 100,563 of JASLLL010000007.1, read as the reverse complement.
TCGGGGACGCTGGAGAAGGCCGTCGCGCAGGCGGCGGCCCTCGCACAACCGGGCGACCGAGTATTGCTGTCACCCGGATGCGCGAGCTTTGATCAGTTTGACCACTACGCTCATCGAGGCGAGACCTTCAGGGATCTTGTCCGGCAACTGACCGGCGGTTCAGGCCGCAAGGAGGAGACCTATGAAGGCTAGGGGCACCGGGGGGGATCCCGTGCTCTTCGGCACCGTGCTCGTGCTGCTTGCTATCGGAAGCACCGCAGTTTTCTCTTCGACCACGCCGGTTTCGCAGAGGTACTTCGGGAACAGCACCGCGATGTTCCTGCGTCACATGTCCATGGTGGGCCTCGGGTTGATTACGATGTTCCTCTTCTCGAGGATCGACTATCGCGTAACCCGCCGACTGGCCATGCCGATGATCGGAGCTTCCATCGTGCTGTTGGCGATGACGCTCGTACCCGACTTCCCGTGGGCCGTGACTCGCAAGGGTGCGACTCGCTGGATCGACCTTGGCTTCACAGCGGTGCAGCCAGCGGAACTGGCGAAGATGGCACTGGTTGTCTACATCGCCCACATTCTCTCCCAGGGTGAAGGCCGCATCCGGGACTATCGGCGCGGCTTCGCCCCGATCTGTACGGTCGCCGGGGTCTTTGTCGTGCTTCTCATGAAGCAACCGAACTATGGGAATGTTCTTGCGATCTCACTCCTGACCGGCGCGATGCTCTTCTTCGGTGGGGCTCGTCTTACGCATATGATGGCATCCGGCGCATGTGTTCTCCCGGTGGTGGCGATCCTCGGAGCGCAGCAGAGTCACATTGCCCGGCGTTTCAACACATTTCTCCAAGGGGGAGACCCGCAGAACGCCGGCTATCAGATCCATCAGTCGTTTGTTGCCCTGGGGTCGGGGGGGCTGATCGGAATGGGGCCGGGAGAGGGGCGACAGGCGGAGTTCTTCCTTCCGGACTCGCACACGGACTTCGTGTTTGCGATCCTCGGTGAGGAGTTCGGACTTGTGGGGACGGTTCTGGTTGTCGCGCTGTTCGCGATGTTTCTGTGGCGGGGGGTTCGCGTGGCCCATCGCGCACCGGATCTGTTCGGCAGGTTTCTGGCACTGGGGTTGACGATGATGGTCGCGCTCGTCGCGATGATGAATATCCTGGTGGTGTTGGGACTCGTTCCGACAGCGGGTATGCCGCTTCCCTTCATTAGCTATGGGGGATCGGCCATGGTCATGAATCTGGGCGCAGTGGGGATCCTGCTGTCGATCTCGGCGCGTACCGGAGGGCGCCGTCGACGCGTGGTGGCATGAGCGGATTCGGAGAGGGTTGATGAATGGCGGAGTTCTTATCGCCGCCTCCGGAACGGGCGGGCACATCTACCCGGGAATCGCGCTGGCCGAGGAACTGACCGCAAAGCAGCAGGGGGTTTCGGTCCGCTTTGCGGTCGCATCCGGGAAGCCGGGTGCGGAGTGGATTCGGCAAGCGGGCTTTGAACCGGACTTCGTGCGTATGCGCGGGCTGGCCCGGCGACCCGGGTGGTCGTGGCTGACGCTACCGTACTATCTGGTTGCGGGTTTCCTGGACACATGGCGATTGCTCAGAAGAGTTCGTCCGAAGGTCGTGGTAGGGACCGGGGGATATGTCTCCGGGCCTTTTGTCTTTCTGGCGTGGGTGATGCGAATCCCGGCGTTGGTGCTGGAGCAGAATCGCCTGCCAGGGGTTGCGACGCGCATCTCTTCGCTCTTCGCGACCGAGGTCCATGTCTCGGATGCCGTCGCGATGACGCGCCTGCCGCGCCGTTCTCGGGCACGAGTCACCGGAACGCCCGTTCGTCGGTCGGTGGAGGAAGGAGACGGGGAGCGGTTCCTGACGGAACTCGGGCTCTCCGCGAATGGCCGCGTGGTGCTGGTGCTGGGTGGAAGCCAGGGGGCGCGGGCCGTGGCGCACGCGGCTTTCGGCGTGGCGCGGGACGGGAAGACCTGCGAGGGCGTGAGCTGGATCATTCAGACGGGGGACCGGGGCTTCGGGCTGGACTCGACCGCGGCCGAACCTCTGCCGGAGAGCGTGCGTACGGTGCCCTTCATCGAAGCGATCGGAGACGCCTACGCGGCCGCGGATCTTGTGGTGGCGCGGGCCGGAGCGACCACGCTGGCGGAGCTGTCGGCGGCGGGAGTTCCTGCCGTGCTGGTACCTTTTCCATTTGCCGCGGGCGGCCACCAGATGGAGAATGCCCGAGAGCGGGAAGCGGCGGGGGCCGCGCGAGTCCTTCCGGAAGAAGACCTTACCACCGAGTCGCTGGGACGACTGGTGGAGCGTCTGCTGCGAGACGCTCCCACCCGCGAGGCCATGTCGAGGGCGTGCCGGGCGGAGAGCCGGTCTTCGGCCCGTTCGGTGCTGGCACTGGCGTGCCAGCGGTTTCTCGAGAAGCAGGGAGGTTGAGGGGTGGGGATGTTCCACAAGATTCGAAACATCCACTTCGTGGGGATTGGCGGCACCGGTATGTGCGGCATCGCCGAGGTGCTGGCCAATCTGGGATACGAGGTCTCCGGGTCCGATCTGGTCGAGGGTGATGTCACCCACCGCCTGAAGGAGCTGGGGTGCCGGGTGGAGATCGGGCACGCCGCCGCGCACCTCGGCGACGCGCAGGTTGTGGTGATTTCGTCCGCTGTCTCCGACACCAACGCCGAGGTTCAGGCAGCCCGGAGCGCGGGTGTCCCGGTGATCCCGCGGGCAGAGATGCTTGCAGAGCTCATGCGCATGAAGTTCGGTGTGGCGGTGGGTGGGTCTCACGGCAAGACAACCACGACATGGCTCACGGCGCTTGCTGTGGCACGAGGCGGGCTGGACCCGACCATCGTCGTGGGGGGGAGGCTTCGTGCGTGGAGCGTCCACGCCAGACTGGGGAGCGGTCGCGTGCTTGTGGCGGAGGCGGACGAGTCGGATGGTTCCTTCTTGCGTCTCAGCCCCGCACTGGCAGTGATTACGAACATCGATCGCGAGCACCTGGACTACTACGGATCGGAAGAACGCATTCGCGAGACCTTCCTGCGCTTTGCGAACAGCGTACCCTTCTATGGTGCGGCCATTCTCTGCGTGGATGATGAGCGAACGCGCGGCCTCCTGCCGGATCTGGAGAGGCGAGTCATCACTTACGGGTTTTCAGAAGACGCGACCGTGCGAGCCGCAGACAAACGCATGGAGGATGGGCGCTGCTCGTTCACCGTTTTTGAGAATGATTGCGAACTGGGCCGCGTGTCGCTGGCCATGCCGGGAGACCACAGCGTTCGGAACGCACTGGCGGCCATCTGTGTGGCTCGGGATCTCGGTGTGGACTTCGAGGAGATTCGAGAGGCGTTGGAGGAGTTCGGCGGGATTGCAAGACGGCTGGAGATTCGCTCCGACGCGGATGGCGTACTGGTGATCGACGACTATGCACACCATCCGACGGAGATCGCGGCCACGCTGTCGGCTGTGCGTGAGTGCTGGCCGGACCGCCGGGTTGTGGCCCTGTTTCAGCCGCATCGATACAGCCGCACGCGGGATCTGGCCGAAGAGTTTGGTCCTGCGCTGGCTCTGACGGATCGGCTTGTTGTCACTTCGATCTACGCCGCCGGAGAGGATCCGATCCCCGGGGTGGATGCAGAAATGATCGCCCGGGCCGCCCGAGAGGCCGGGGCGCCCGCAGTGGAGATCGCGGCGCAATGGGAGAAAGCGGTGGACCTTCTCCTGCCGGAGGTGCGCGCCGGAGACCTGGTCCTGACTCTCGGAGCAGGGGATGTCTGGAAGGCAGGTGATCTTCTCGCGGCGAAACTGGCCGCGAGTCCAGCGGGTCTCCCGGAGAGCCTTTGCGCACCGGCGCGGTGAAGCCGTGCCCGCTTGCGGATCAGTTGAGTGGTCTGCCGGATCTGATGGTGCGGACCGGCGTTCTGCTGAACCGCCTCACCACCCTTCGCATCGGTGGCCCGGCAGATATTCTCGTGACGCCGCAGACACTGGAAGGCCTGGCGACGCTCCGAGCCCACCTGACCGAAGCGGATGAGACCGTGCTGGTTCTGGGAAACGGCTCGAACCTCCTGGTCGCCGACGCCGGGTTCGAAGGCGTGGTGGTGCGCGTCTCCGGAACGCTGGGAGGAATGGCGCTGGTGGAACCGGGGGTTCTCGAGATTGGCGCGGGGAGCCCATGGGGGAGCATCTTGCGGGAGGCGGCCCGCGCAGGATGGGCCGGGCTGGAGTTCGGTGCGGGGATTCCGGGGACATGGGGTGGTGCGGTGGCCACGAACGCCGGAACGCGGGCGGGTCAGACTTCAGATGTTCTGATCTCGGTGACGGGCGTGGACCGGGAAGGCGCCGTTCGGACGCTCCCGGCGAGAGACCTCTCGATGGCGTATCGCGAGTGCCGCCTTCCAGACGGTTTCATCATTGCGTCAGGGCGCGTTGCGGTGGAAGAAGACGACCCGGAAAGGGTTGGCGCCGCCATCGAAGAACTCTGGGCGCGCCGACGCCGGGATCAGCCGGATCGCGCCCGCTCTGCGGGATGCATGTTCAAGAACCCGCCCGGAGAGTCCGCGGGGCGACTGATCGACCAGGCCGGGCTGAAGGGCGCCACCGAGGGAGGTGCCTGCGTCTCGCGAGAGCACGGAAACTTCCTGATCAACCGGAATGGGGAAGCCACCGCGTCGGATGTGCTTCGGCTGATTGAGCGCATCCGGGAACGAGTGGTGGCGGTTCACGGAGTCGAACTGGAGCTGGAAGTGAAACTCGTGGGGGTGACATGACCCGGGGAAGGTCCCGGCGGCGGCGAGGTCGCCGAAGCACGCGTGTCCCGAGGCCGGGGCGCCGGGCAGCGCTTTTCGCGGGGGGGCTTGTGGTGCTGGGGATTGCCAGCTGGGGCGTACAGGCCGGCTGGTATGCGCTGGCGGCCTGGCCACGACTGGCGGTTCGCGACATCCGCGTGGAAGGGGCGGAACGGGTTCCGGCAGGAGAAGTGCTGGCCACATCGGGCATCTCCATCGGGGACTCCTGGCTGGCGCTGGAAGGTTCGAAGGCCAGGGATCGGCTCCTCGCACACCCTCTGGTCCGGGAGGCCCGTGTGCTGCGTCCCTCCCCCCGGGTTGTGAAGCTGGAGGTGCGAGAGGCCCATGCCGTCGCGGGGCTCGTCTGGGACGGGTTACTCGTGGGCGTGTCGGCGGGCCTGCGAATCCTCCCGGCGGGAGAACCGGGGCCGACTCTCCCGAGAATCCGGGGCGTGGGATCACCGGAAACGGGGCTGGATGTCGACGGCCTTCGCCGGGCGGTAGAGCTGGCACAACTGCTTGAGGGAGCGGGCGCATTCGAAGCACGCTGTATCATCACGCTCATGCCGGGGGGGGAGCTCAAGCTGGAACTGCCGGGCGAGGGCTTCACAGCGGTGATCTGGGAGGCGGTACCACCGGGGGACGCGGTTCGCAATGTGTCGGCGTTTCTTCGCGAAAGGCTGGACTCCGAGGGGGGGAGACAGGGTACGCTGCGTGTGATCACAGGGGAGACGGCGGTCTGGCGGCCCGGACGGTCGGCTGGACGCTGACGGACATCCAAGGGCGGGAGCGGGAATGGCATCGAATGGAATCCTCGCGGGACTCGATCTGGGGAGTACCCGCACTGCAGCAGTGATTGCAGCACCCAACGACGACGGGCTCCTGGAGATCCAGGGGCTGGGCATGAGCCCCACCCGCGGCATCAAGAAGGGCGTCGTGATCAATCTGGAGCGGACGATCGACTCCATCGAAGCAGCCATGGAGATCGCGGAGACGCAGGCGGGGACTTCCGTGGAATCGGTCACCGTGGGGATCGCCGGAGATCACATCAAGAGCATCAACAGCCGCGGAGTCATCGCGGTCCGCAACCCGGACAACGAGATCTCGCGCGGCGATGTGGAGCGCGTCATCGAAGCCGCGCGTGCCATCGCGCTTCCGGGGGACCGGGAGATCATCCATGTGATGCCGCAGGAGTTCACGGTGGACGATCAGGGCGGGATTCACGATCCCGTGGGCATGACGGGTGTGCGTCTTGAGACGGAAGTTCACATCATCACGGGTGCTTCCACTCCCATTCAGAATCTCCTGAAGTGCGTGCGTCGAGCCGGGCTGGAAGTGGAACGCGTCGTCCTGGGGTCGGTTGCCGCGAGCACCGCCGTTCTCACTCAGGACGAAATGGAACTGGGAGCGGTCCTGGTGGATATCGGCGGGGGCACGACGGATGTGGCAGTCTTCGCGGATGGCGGACTGAAGCACACGGCGGTGGTCGGAGTCGGGGGGACGAATGTCACGAACGACATCGCCATCGGGCTCCGGACACCTCTTGCCGCAGCGGACGAGATCAAACGCGCGCACGCAACGCTTCGTCCCGAGGAAGGTCTGGAGGAAGAGATCACGGTACCCGGAGTCAACGGCCGACCGGAGCGAACCGTGAGCCGCAGCATCCTGAACCAGATTGTGCAGCCGCGAATGGAGGAGATCCTGGCGCTGTCCTACCGCGAAGTGAAGAAGACCGACTACTGGGACCTTCTCGCGGCAGGCCTTGTGCTCACCGGAGGAGGCAGTCAGCTCTCCGGAACGCTGGAAATGGCGGAGCGGATGTTCAACCTCCCCGCAAAGCAGGGGGCACCGTTCGGACTGGCGGAGTATCCCGAAGGCGTTGATTCACCCGATCTTGCCACGGCTGTCGGCCTTGTCCGGTATGCGCATCGTGAAGACGACGAGCAGGGCCGCCCGTCATTCGGGGGCGGGAAAGCGCTGGGGCGCCTGGCCGGGCAGATGAAGCGGTGGGTCGAGGACTTCTTCTAGTTCGGGTGGCGGGAGGGTTCTGCTGCGGCTTCGGCAGGGGGAGATTGGCTGCGTCGCTGGGCCGCGATCGATCCTCGACGGGGCCATGGCCCCGCCTCCGGTCGATCCCGGCCCGACTCCTTGCCACTCACTCCCCTGACGAACCCTCGCGACGAACCCTCCCGCCACCCGAACTAGTCGAGGTCTTGGGGGACGGGGACCTGGCTTCGGTGGAGGTCCCGGGGGAAGGGGACCTGGCCTTCTTGCCATTCACTCCCCGGACGAATCCTCCCGCCACCCGAAAGTAGAAATCCGGGCTAGGCAAAGACCCTGCCAGGTGGTATCCAATGGTTGTGTGGTTGGGAGGGCCGCTCGGCCCGGGTGAGTGTGGTGGGGGGGGAGTCCATGCCTTTCGAGTATGCCGAGGATGTGCAGCGCCTCGCGACGATCCGAGTGATCGGCGTCGGCGGAGCGGGCGGCAACGCCATCAACAGAATGCTGAAAGCCGGTCTGACCGGCTGCGACTTCATTGCGGCCAACACGGATCTGCAGGCTCTTGGCGCGTCTTCCGCGCCCGTGCGCCTCCAGCTCGGAGAGACAGTGACGCGGGGACTTGGATCCGGGGGAAACCCGGAGGTCGGGCGCCGCGCGGTGGAAGAGAGCCGGGATGCCGTCGCCGAGGCCCTGGAAGGTTCGGACATGGTGTTCGTCACCGCTGGAATGGGCGGGGGCACCGGAACGGGTGCCGCGCCGGTCATCGCGGAGATCGCCAAGGAAATGAACGCGCTGACGGTGGCTGTGGTCAGCAGGCCCTTCGAGTTCGAGGGCACCCCGCGCATCCGTCAAGCGCGGGAAGGGTTGCTTGCGCTCAAGGACCATGTGGACACGCTGATCGTCATCCCCAACCAGCGACTCCTCTCGATCGTTCAGGACGACACCCCTCTGTCCGAAGCGTTCCGCATGGCAGATGATGTCCTCATGCAGGCCACTCGCGGTATTTCGGACCTGATTGCCGTCCCCGGGCTTGTCAACCTGGACTTCGCGGATGTCAGGACGGTCATGTCGAAGATGGGTGACGCTCTCATGGGCACCGGAACCGCAGAGGGTGAGGCGCGTGCGGAAGCGGCGGCCCGCGTGGCCGTAACCAGTCCGCTCCTGGAAGAGGTCTCCATCTCAGGGGCTCGAGGCGTGCTGGTCAGCATCACCGGCGGGGAGGATCTCTCGCTGAGCGATGTGAGCAGCGCCACTTCCGTCATTCACGAAGCGGCCGGCGAGGATGCCAACCTGTTCTTCGGCGCGGTCATCGATCCCGATCGGGCCGGCGAGATCCAGGTCACGGTGATTGCGACCGGAATCGGTGCAGAGGGAGAGGAGGGGATGCGGGTCGACTCCGCCTCTTCGTCCATGGAACCTCGGGTCGTGCCGCTGGGCGGAGATCTTGATCGACCCGCCTTCAGACGAGCGGAGACCAGAGGAGAGCCGACAAAGCGCGTGATCCGCTCCTTTGTGGACGACGATCTGGAGACGCCCACATTCCTGCGAAAGCAGATGGACTGATCGCGGCGCCGGGGGAGGACCCGGTGATCCCGACGCAGAGGGGGACCCCCGTCCCCGAGGACTCCATTGTCCGGCTTCCCGGCGTCGGTCCTGTGAGGGCCGCCCGCCTGAAGCATCTGGGCATTGACACCGTTGCCGATCTCCTTCGCCATGTGCCGCGTTCCTTTGAGGATCGCGGGGGGCTTCGCTCGATTGCCTCAGCGCGAGCTCAGTCTGCGGGTTCGTGGGTCGTGGTGCGGGGCGTCATCTCGCGCAGCACCCTGCACCGACGCGGGCGCTCCACTCTTCGGATCCAGCTCAAAGACGACACCGGACGCATGGAAGCCATGTGGTTCCGCGCGGGCTATCTCTCGCGCGAACTCTCCAGCGGGGTTGCCGTGGCGCTGTCGGGAAGGCTCTCCGAGAAGGGAGCGCTGGTGCACCCCGAGTTTGCGCGGCTGAAGACGGTCGACGCAGAAGTGCCCATGCGCCTTCAGGGCACTCGCCCGGTCTATCCGCTCACGGAGGGTATCGGGCAGCGCCTTCTTCGGGAACTGGTCGGTCATGCGCTGCGCGACCCGATGCCGCCCGATCCTCTTCCCGAGGAAGTGCGAAGGCTGGCGAAGGTCGTCTCGCTCGCGGAGGCATTGCACGCCGTGCATCGCCCGCAGGATCTTGCGGATGCGGAGCGCGGTCGGGAGCGTCTCCTGTTCGACGAGTTTTTTCGGCTGGAGTGGAATCTGTGTCGTCGCAATCGAGCCCGAAGGATGCTTCCGGCCCCGAAGTCAGACGGGAGAGGCACCGGCGCGGCCGCGCTGGTTGGGGAGCTTCCGTTTCCCCTGTCCGAGTCGCAGCGCCAGGCGGTCGAGGAGATCACGGTCGACCTGGCTCGCACGCACCCCATGGAGCGGCTGCTTGCCGGGGAGGTCGGTTCCGGAAAGACGGTGGTCGCGCTGGCCGCGATCTGCGAAGCGGCCTCCAGAGGGTGGCAGTCGGCTCTTCTCGCGCCGACGGACCTTCTGGCGCGCCAGCACTTCCGCACGCTGGAGACGCTCAGCCCACGGGTGGCGAAGAGTTCCGTCCTTCTCACGGGGTCGCTCCCGGCCGGGGAAGCCCGGGTCGCGCGGGAACACCTGGCGACCGGGGAGGCCCGCCTTGCGGTGGGCACTCACGCGCTCCTGTCGGAGGCCACGCGATTCCAGAAGCTGGGGCTGGTCATTGTGGATGAACAGCATCGCTTCGGAGTCCGGCAACGCCAGACGCTTCAAAGCAAGGGGGACCGTCCGCACCTTCTCGTGATGTCCGCCACGCCGATCCCGCGCACGCTGGCGCTGCTTTCGTTTGGCGACTCGGATCTCTCCATGCTCCAGCCGCGCGCGGACGCATCAGGCGAAGTCACCACGCGCCTGGTTCCACGAAACAAGCGGCGCGCAGGCCTTCGCTGGGTGCATGACCGCATGGGGGAGGGTCAGCAGGCGTTCCTTGTCCGGCCTCGCATTGACGGCGAAGAGGAAGGCGCCGAAGGCCTCTTCCGTGAGATGGCTGAACTTGCGGGTGAGGAGTCCGTGGCACTGGTGCACGGTCGCGTTCCGGCGGGCAGGCGGGAGCAGATTCTGGAGCGATTCGCCGAGGGGCACTTGCGCGCACTGGTCGCCACCACCGTCATCGAGGTGGGGATTGATGTGCCGGGCGCGTCGATTCTCTGGGTGGAGGGGGCGGATCGCCTCGGGCTGGCCCAGCTTCATCAGTTGCGAGGACGCATCGCGCGACGCGGCCAGAAGGGGTACTGTTGGCTGGTCGAGTCGGAGAGCGCTCCGGCCGGTTCCCGCGAGCGCCTTGAGACGCTCGTGGAAGTGTCGGACGGGCTTCGCCTCGCGGAGATCGACCTTGCGATGCGCGGGCCCGGGGAACTCTTGGGGCTTCGACAGAGCGGTCACGAAGGTCTGTTCGCCGGGTTGGGCCCCGGTGCGGGGAAGCGGATCGCCTCTCTGGCGGAGCGTGCACGCGTGGCGGCGGAAGCCATGCTGGACGGCTTGCGGATTCCATCGGGGGAGGAGCGAACATGAAGCAATCATGGTGGCAGGTGGCTGGACTGGCTGCCGCGGCCGTCGTGCTCTTGGCGGCTTCGGGCGGGGCATCGGAGCAGCCCCTCGTCCATCTGCTCCGCTGGGACGACGCCATTACGCCGGTGACCGCGGATGTCGTGGCGAAGGCGTTGGACGAAGCGCACGCGGCCGGGGCGGAGGCGTTCGTGCTGGAGCTGGATACCCCGGGGGGGCTTCTGGACGCGACGCGGGATATCGTGACGGAGATTCTGCATTCGGAAGTGCCGGTCCTTGTGTGGGTGGGCCCGGCGGGAGCCCGCGCCGCCTCCGCGGGGGCGTTCATCACGCTGGCCGGCCATGTTGCGGCAATGGCCCCGGGAACGAATATCGGCGCGGCGTCCCCCGTGATGATGGGAGGTGGTGACTCACCGGACAGTACCATGGGCAGCAAGATCCAGAACGATGCGGCGGCGTTCATTCGGACGATTGCCCAACGCCGGGGGAGAAGCGTTGAGTGGGCGGAGTCCACGGTGCGGGAAGCCGTGTCCAGTACATCCGAGGAGGCGTTGGACGCGGGCGCGATCGATCTGATCGCCGACAGCGTGGAGGAACTCCTGGCGGAAGCGGACGGGTGCATCGTCGCGACCCCCTCCGGCGAAGTCACTCTTCTGCTGACTGACGCCCGGATTGCAAGGCAGGAGGTGGACCTTCGGTTCCGTATCCTGGCGCTGCTGGCCAATCCGAATGTCGCCTACTTCCTTCTGATCCTCGGGTTCTACGGTCTCTTCTTCGAACTTTCGAATCCGGGCGTCATCCTCCCCGGCGTGGTCGGGGCGGTCTTTCTGGTTCTTGCACTCTTCTCCATGCAGACGCTTCCCATCAGCGCTGCCGGATTGCTGCTGCTGCTGCTGGGGGGCGTGTTTCTGCTTCTGGAGGTCAAGGTGGCCAGCCATGGAATGCTGACGGTGGCCGGGCTTGCGTCCAGCGTGCTCGGCGGCCTCATGCTTTTCGATTCGCCGGAGCCTGCGCTTCGTGCTTCTCTTCGCGTGATCCTGCCCTTGACCCTCTTCATCGCGGGGCTCTTTGCGGTGGCGGTGTCGCTTTCCGTGCGTGCGATGCGCCGAAAGCCGGTCACCGGTCGCGAAGGCCTCGTGGGGCTTACGGGAACCGCCGCGACCCGGCTTGCGCCGAAGGGAAAAGTGTCGGTGCGCGGGGAGTTGTGGGATGCGCATGCGTCGGAAGTCATGGAACGGGGAACCGCTGTTCAGGTGGAGAGCGTCGAGGGTCTTCTCCTTCGAGTGCGGAGCACCGCTCCGGAGGGTGAGAATTCGCCGGTGTCCACGGACTTGAACCAAACCGGGAGGTGATCGTCATGGCACTGACAGGTCTGCCGATTCTGATTTTTATTGTCTTCCTGCTGTTCAACATGATCCGGATCCTCCGCGAGTACGAACGCGGCGTGGTGTTTCGACTGGGGCGTCTGGTAGGAGCGCGAGGCCCGGGGCTTATTCTGCTGGTGCCGTTCCTGGAGAAGATGGTTCGCGTGGGGCTTCGGACGGTGGCGTTTGATGTCCCGCCGCAGGATATCATCACGCGCGACAATGTCTCCGTCACGGTGAATGCGGTCATTTACTTCCGTGTCGTGGATCCCAAAAAGGCGATCGTGGAGGTGGAGGACTACATGTACGCCACTTCTCAGCTGGCACAGACCACCCTTCGGTCGGTTCTGGGGCAGTCGGAGCTGGACCATCTCCTGTCGAGTCGGGAAGACATCAACATGGAGCTCCAGAGCATTCTGGATCGCCAGACCGATCCGTGGGGAATCAAGGTGGGGATGGTGGAGATCAAGCATGTGGACCTTCCTCATGAGATGCAGCGGGCGATGGCTCGTCAGGCAGAGGCGGAACGGGAACGCCGCGCGAAGATCATCACTGCCGAAGGAGAGTTCCAGGCTGCGCACAAGCTCGCGGAAGCGGCAGCCGTCATCGGGAAGGAACCGGCGGCCATCCAGCTTCGATTCCTTGGCACGCTGGCGGAGGTGGCGACGGAAAACAACTCCACGATCGTCTTCCCGGTCCCGCTGGAACTGATGAAGGCGTTCGTCGACAAGGGATCGGACGGAAGCGCAGAGTCCGGAGCCTGACGGGACACCCCGGGTGGAGCCGGGCTACTCGTCCTGGCCGGTGACACCTTCCAGTGCGGAGGTGGCGGCCTCTTCGGCGGCGAGGATCTCGGCTTCGCCGCCCGCCAGCCACATACGCCCGAATCTTCCGACAGACGCGACATGTACAATGCTGATGTCTGCGCCCTTCTCCGCTTCATTCGCCGCCAGGTTGACATAGGCGGCCGGTGCGACTTCCAGCACGAGAAGCGTCTGCCCGGAGAGGATCATGCTGCCGCGGCGAAATCGGTTCAGAAGCTGCGCCTGATACGGATCCACATTGGTGATCACCTGTTTGGATGCGATCACCGGGCGAACGCGGTCCTCGACCGACAGCCCCAGCCGGGCAAGCACGACTTCACCGGCTTCCAGCACCGCCGCCTGCGAGAAGGAATGAACCTCGAACATCCCGAACTCCCGCTCGACGATCTGTGCGCCCGGTCTGACATCGGTCGCCTTAAGAGCAATGTCGACGACCCGAAACACTTCGTTTCCCGGGGCCATCTCGACATAAAGAGAGGCCATCCCCTCCACCGGCAGGTCGCCTTGCGTAATGCTCCCGAGGAACGAGGCGTACTGCGTCTGCATCCGATCGAGAAAGCAGTATGCGCGGAGCTGGAAGGCGTCGTGGGACAATGGAAGGTCTCCTTTGCGTCAGGACCCGGTAAACTCGGGGCGCTTGCGTGCGAGGACACTGGACAACCCGATGTAGGCGTCCTGCGTACGGAAGATCTCGTCGAGATGCGAAAGCTCCATCTCCAGCCCGTCTGCAAGAGGAAGGGCTGCCCCCTCGCGAACGAGTCTGTCGGCGATTCGCGTGGCGACGGGGGCCTTGTGCTTCACGCGCCCCGCTTCACGAGCAGCAGCCTCGGCGCCCTCGGGCAGTTCCCCGGCCAGGAGGGCTTCCACATCCGCCTCTGCGAAGAGGCCTGCGATCTCCTTCAGGAGGCCTTCCGGCGTGTGCGAAGCTCCCGAGTGCGGCGATCCGCTCGTGTGGAGTTCCTGAATCCGGGCGGACATCTTCTCGATGGGGACGAGCTCGTCGACGAGTCCCATCGCAAGCGCGGTGCGGGCGTCTACCGGTGTCCCCGTCAGAACCATCCAGCGGGCCAGCGGGACGCCGATTCGGCGCGTGGTTCGCTGCGTTCCACCAAGCCCCGGGTAGATGCCGATCCCGGTCTCCGGGAATCCGAGGCTTCCGCGGTCGGAGGCGAGGATGACATCGGCGCACAGCGCCAGTTCCGACCCGCCGCCAAGCGACAAGCCGTCGAGGCGGCAGATCACGAGCTTTTCGGACTCGTCGATCCGGCGGAACAGTGCCTGCCCGCTTTTCGTGAACGCGTGGATAGAGTCGTGGTCCTTTGCGTCGATGCGGTCCACGAAGAACTTGATGTCCGCGCCCGCGACAAACGCCTTTCCCGCCCCGCGAATCACAATGGTGGAGACATCGGTGCGGGTATCCGCCTCGGTGAAGGCGGTGTCCAGCTGGGCCACGACCTCCTCGTTCAGTGCGTTCAGTGCATCGGGCCGGTTCAGCGTGATCTCTGCGATTCCGTCGCCGACATCCAGCTGCACAAGCCGGAAGCGGAAAGGCTCCGCCGATGCGCGTCGTTCGGACAGGAGAAGAGGGCTTTCCAGCGTGTCCCAGCGGTCGGCGAGTTCGTCCGCCATGCGGGCGGCCTCGTCGGTACCGAACCGGTTCGCCAGCTCGAACGGACCCTTCGCCCACCGAAGTCCGACCCGGGCGCCGATGTCGGCGTCTTCCACGGAACAGACGCCTTCGTCCACCAGTGCAGCGGCAATCAGGAAAGTGACGCCCAGAAGGCGGTCGCGGATCGTGTCGAATCGGGTTTCGTCCGCGTCTCCCTGGAAGTCCCAGAGCTCTCCGGTGGCCGCCTGCCGCACCAGCGCGTCGGCGGGGGCGTAGAACGGGCCGAGACGGTCGCCCAGTGTCGTGGCGGCGTGCATGCCAATGGGGATGCCGGTGACATTCATCAGCTGGAACGGACCCATGCCGATGGCGAAGGCCTTCATGGCCGCCGCTTCAATGGTGGGGATGTCCGCGACGCCTTCATCAAGAAGGCGCACGGCTTCATTGATCCACGGAACGAAGTACCGATTGACCACGAACCCCGGCGAGTCGCCGGAGTGGATGGGCGTCTTTCCGGTGGCTTCGCAGAAGGTCCAGGCGTAGTCGCGCGTGGCCGGGGAAGTGTCTTTGCCGGGGACGACTTCGACGAGGCGGTTCTTGGCGGGGTGGAAGAAGTAGTGGAGGCCGACGACGCGGTCCGCGCGGTTCGTAGCCGACGCCACATCTTCCACGAGAAAGCTGGAGGTGTTGGTGGCGAACATCGTGTTCGCGGGAAGCAGTGTGTCGAGTGTGGCAAACAGCTCTCGCTTGACATTCAGATCCTCAAATACCGCTTCAATCACGAGCTCCGTGTCGGCCAGGTCTTCCATGCGCCCGGCGGGCGTGACTCGGGACACGATCTCCGCGGCCTGCTCCTCGCGGAAGATCCTGCGTTCCACGGCCTGCGCGAGAAGCTGTCGGATCTGCTCGACCCCGGCACGGGCAAGGTCGATGGAGCGGTCGACCAACACGACCTGAAAGCCCTCGGTTGCGATCTTCTGGGCAATTCCACTGCCCATGGTTCCTGCGCCGACGACGCCGATCTTGCGTGTACTCATTGGATTCGCCCCCGCGTGAGGTTTGCCGGACGCCGCTGTCGGTCCGGACGGAGAACGAGTCTTGCGCAAGGACGGGTTCGTGTCCAGCACTCCGAAGAGCGGCGTCAGGAGGCGATGGCGAAACTCGGTGGCCTGGAGAGCTGTTCCAGATAAAGCGATTCCAGTTCGAGAGCGATCCGCGCCCAGCTCATGCGGGCGGCCTTGGTGCGTCCATGCTGCGCCATGCTGCGCGCGCGCTCGGGATTTTGCAGTACAGCGATCGCCGCTTGCGCGAGATCGTCGGAGTCCGACGGCCGAAAGAGAAGAGCTTCACGCCCGTGGTCCAGCGTCTCAGCGTACCCTTCGATCCGGCTGGCGACGATAGGCACCCCGGACGCCATCGCTTCCAGATGAACAATGCCGAAGCTCTCGTTTCGCGTGGCCGGTGCCACGAAGAGATCGGCCGCGGCATACGCGCGAGGGATCTGGGTCGTCGAGAGCTCTCCCAGGAAGCGAACCTCGCAGGGGAGGCGCGTGGCGCGAGACCTGTACCATGCTCCCAGCGGGCCATCTCCCACGATGAGCACACGAAGCCCGGGAATCTCGCGAGCGATCCGGGGAAGCGCTCTCAAGAGGACGGGGACGCCCTTCCTCGGATAGAAACGCCCGACCAACAGAATGGTGGGTGGGCCTTGCGTGATCCCCTCAATGGGTGGCAGCCCCGGGCGGAATCGGGTCGGGTCCACGCCGTTGGGAACGATGCGGTACTCCCCCGGAAAGTAGTGCCTGGCGAAGCGCCGGGCGGACTGCGAGACGGCGATTCGCGCATTGAGTCGAGTGGCAAACGAGTTCAGCCACGGGCGAAAGGCGCGGTATCCGGCACTCGCCGGTGCGCTGGCATGGAAGGTGCCCACGACCGGTACCCCGGCGGGTGCTTCCCGGATGGCGACGAGAGGGAGCGTTGGGGAAAGAGGCGTGTGGACATGGATCACATCGAAGGAGTGGTCGCGGTAGATGCGTGCCACCTGCGGACGAAGCCTCGGGTCGGCGTTCATGTTGGAGAAGGCGCCAAGATGCGGAACCAGAACATTGCGCCCGACACGATGGACCCCGGGCGTGCTGTGTTCATGACCGCGAAAACGCGAGGTGATGATATCCACCTCGTGTCCGCGCTCCCGCAGTTCCAACGCCGTATGGTGGACATTCTCCGTGATGCCGCCATTTTGCGGATAGTACGGCTGGGCGACGATGGCGATCCTCATGGGGTTCTCCAGCGGGTCGTCATGCGGCGGTGCGTCCCTCGAAGAAGGGCCGGAAGATGGACCACTGATTTGCATGCTCGCAAAGGGCCTTCTCCATTCGGGCGGCCAGGAGCGTGGTGGCGCAGCGTATCTCGGCGTGGGAGGTTCCGTGGATCGGAATCTCCTCGATGAACTCAAGCGAGTGAGTTCCGTCCGGAAGGCGCAACGGAATCACGGGGAGAAGCGCGGCGCCGGTTCGTGCGGCGAGTCGGGCCGGTCCGGCGGGGAGGGGGACGGATCGCCCGGCGAGCGGGACCTCCACGCCCTTGCGGAAGACATCGCCGTCGGGCAGGAGTACCAGCGTTTCGTTTCTGCCGAGCCGTGCAATCATCTCCCGGGTGGCGGAGAGTCCGGCGGGCAGGATTCGGATTCCAGCGGCGGCATGTCTGCGTCGAACGACACCCGTCCATTTCTCGCTCATCTGAACCCCCGCCACCGCATTGACGGGAACTCCCCGGGCCGCCAGCCGGACTCCACCGAGCACCCAGTTGCCCGTGTGAAGTGCCGCGAGGATTGCGCCCGAACCGCGGTCCAGCGCGGCATGGAGATGCTCGAACCCGCGGAAGCGCAACTCCACTTCGGGAATGTCTGGCCCGCGAAGAAACTCGAACATCGTCCTCCCGTAGTGCCGAAAGACCTCCTGCGCGAGACGGGGGTCGGTGGAGTTCACGCCGCGCAGTACTTCCAGGTTGGCCAGGACCGCGCGCTGCCGTTCCGGGCAGAGTCGCCGATGAGCCCGTGAGAGCAGGTCCGCCATCGTATACCCCGCGCGGAGGGGAAGGAACCTGGCGACCCCACAGAGCAGTTGAAAAAGAAGAGGATCGCGCATAGGACACCTGACCGGGTTTGCAAGGCGGTCACGGTAGCGACGGTCAGGCCGGGCTGTCAAGGCGGGTCGGGGGACCGTGCAGGCTGCCGGAGTTTCGCAGCTTGCAACGGGTCAGGTGCCCACCGGATGGAGCACGATCGCACGGGAGCAAGGGGCCGACAAAGCCGTAACCGTCGGAACCCCCGCGAGTTGAGGGGGTTTGTGAAAGCCCCGTCGACCTCCTCGCAGCGTGCGGCACAGGGCTTGCATCCAACGCGGGAGGTGCCCCCCGCGGCGGGGAGCGGTAGCCGGGATTGCCGGGAGGCAGGAGGCGGGTCCAGTGGTGGTCTTCAATTACACCGGGCGAGAGCTCAGCGGAAAAATCGTCTATTACGGGCCGGGTCTCTCCGGGAAGACATCGAATCTGGAACACCTCTACGGGGTCACTCCCGCAGACACGCGGGGCAAGATGGTGTCCATGAAGACCAAAGCGGAGCGGACGCTGTTCTTCGACCTTCTACCTGTGAGCCGTGGCAGCATCGGCGGCTTCAAGGTGCGCTTCCTTCTCTACACGGTCCCGGGACAGGTGTACTACAACGCGACTCGCAAGTTGGTCTTGAAGGGTGCAGACGGGATTGTGTTCGTCGCGGACTCGCGGCGCTCGGAACTGGACGCGAACCTCGAAAGTCTGCGCAACCTCCGAACGAATCTGCTGGAGTACGGCGCGGCACTGGAAGAGGTCCCGTGGGTCATCCAGTACAACAAACGGGACATGCCCGGTGCCATGCCGGTGGAAGAACTGGAGGCGGCCCTCAACCCGGACGGAGTTCCATGCGTGGAAGCTACTGCGGTGACCGGGGAAGGGGTGTCGGAGACCTTTGATCGGATCGCCGGGCTGCTGACGGATCGCCTGAAGGCGCAATTGAAGGGTGAGGGTGAGGTGGCACAGGAGTCGCCGCCTGCGGTTCCGGCCGTGTCGAAAAGTGAGACGAAAGCTCCGCCACTGACTGCGAGGGAAGAATCGCTCGACCGCGCAGCGGTGCGGGCTGTGCGGGAAAGTGTGTCGGAGGCGAGCGGGGCAGTCCCGACCGAATCCGTCCCCAACGAGCTTGTGATCCAACGCGGGTTCGATGCCGTGCAGTGTACGGCGACCGTGGCTCCGGAGACGAAGGTCGCACCGATGGCCTCCACGCCTTCGCCGATCGTGATTGAGCGCACCATTGTGATTCCCCCCGGTGCGCTCGGTGACGGGACCCGCCCGGTCCGGCTGGTGCTGGAACTCCGGACGGAGTCCGGCCCGGCTTGACCGCCGTCTGGTCGCACGCATAATGTAGCGCCCGTGGCGCTCCCGGTGGATCCGGGAGGCGGGAGGCGCGTGTGTTCAACTGGTTCAGGAAATGGCACGACACCGGGAACGGCATCTCGCGGCGCGTGGCGGAAGCCGAGAAAGCGGTGAGCGGATCCGGGGCGCGGGATGTCGGGCGCTGGGAGGCCCTGGCCGACGCCTGTGCGCGGGAGCGGGAGGCTCGCGGCGAGTATCGGGCGCTGGCACGCATCTCGGAGCTTCTTCCGGAGGATTTCGACCGCGCCTTCGCCAGCGGACTGGCTGCGCGGAGAGCGCATTTGATTCCCGAAGCACTCGACAGTTTCAGCCGGTGCCTTGCGCTGGATCCGGAGAGTGCCACCGCGCACAGTCAGTACGCGAAGGCCCTCGATTTCGCGGGGGACAAGGATGCCGCACTGCAGCACCACCGCAAGGCTCTGGAGTTGTCCGGGGGTTCAGCGGAGGCCTACTACCACCTTGGCGTGACGCATGCGAATAACGAGCGGAATCAGGAAGCGATGGAGGCGTATCGCGCCGCGGTCGAAGCGGATCCTTCCTTCGCACGGGCCCATGGGAATCTGGGCGTGTTGCTCGATCGGGCGGGGGAGTTTGACCACGCGGTCGAGGAAATCCGGCGGGCCGTGGAACTGGAACCGGAGCGAGCGGAGTGGCATCTGAATCTGGGGGCGCTCTATGGGGAGCACCATCAGTTTGACGAGGCCATCGAGGAGTTCTTTCTTGCGCTGGAGTGTGATCCCCACAATGCGGAAGCCCGCTTCAATCTGGGGGTGGCGTACCTGGACCGGGGACAGTGCGGGCAGGCGGTGGAGGAACTGCGCCGGGCGGTCACCACGGCGCCGAACAATGCCATCATCCTTCGGGCGCTTGCGGATGCTCATCAGAAGAAAGGGCAGTACGAGCGAGCCGTGAGGACACTTCGGGATGCTCTTCGGGTTGCGCCGGACGAAGCTTGCGCACACTACGAACTCGGTTGTGTTCTCAACAAGATGGACCGCGTGGAAGAGGCCATCACCGAGTTCGAGAGGACCATCGCGCTGGATCCGGAAAACGGCCGGGCCTACTACCATCTGGGGGTTGCCTTCGACAAAAGAGGGGACCCGCTTCCCGCGCGGGAAGCCTATCGGCGCTCGGAAGAGATTCTCTCGAAAGAGGAGGCTTAGGTGAGCGCCCTGTCCCGGGTCTTCCGCCGGTCCGTGGCTGCCGGGGACGCGGTGCTGGTACCCTATCTGACGGCCGGAGATCCAGGGCTTGCCCAGACCGTGGACTACGCCTGCGCCCTCGTGGAAGGCGGGGCGGGAGTGCTCGAACTGGGGGTGCCCTTCTCCGACCCGTTGGCCGACGGGCCGGTGATTCAGCGCGCGTCCGAGCGAGCGCTTGCCGCGGGAACCCGCACGGGCGATGTGCTGGAGTGCGCCGCGGCCATCCATGAGAAGACCGGTGTCCCCATTGTTCTCATGAGCTATCTGAACCCCGTCCTCCGGTACGGCTGGGAGCGCTTCCCTCAAGACGCCGCCGCCGCGGGTGTTCGGGGACTCATTCTGACGGACCTCCCTCCCGAGGAGGCGGGGCCTTTTCTTGACGGTCAGCGAGAGGCGGGTATCGGCACCGTGTTCCTGGTCGCGCCGACTTCCGGCCCGGAGAGGATCCGGCAGGCGGTGGAGTTGACCACCGGCTTCGTCTACTGCGTGAGTCGCCTCGGCGTGACGGGTGAACGGACCGCGCTGTCCGCCGCCTTCCGGCCGGTACTTGACGGCGTGCGGGAGATCTCGGACATCCCGGTTGGAGTAGGCTTTGGCGTATCCACTCCCGAGCAGGCTCGCGAAGTCGGGCAACTGGCCGACGGCGTGATCGTGGGGAGCCGCCTGGTCGCCCTCGCGGAAGAGGCCGGGGCGAAGGCCGTGGCCGCGCTTCGCTCCGAAGCCCGCGCGCTGTCGGCCGCGTTGGCGGGGTGCCGATCTTGAACTCCGGGTGGGAAGCGCTCCTGACCGGTGTTCTTCAGGGGCTTACGGAGTTCCTGCCGGTATCCAGTTCCGGCCACCTGGCTCTTCTGGAAGCGGCCCTGGGTTCCCGGGAGGGCGGTATCGGGATGGTGGTGCTCGTTCACGCGGGAACGCTGCTGGCCATCCTGACCGTCTTTCACGAGGGAGCGCGGCGGCTGGCCCGGGGGCTGGTTCTTCTGCCAATGCGGGGGTTGCGGCGCCGCTCTTTGGGCGATGACGAAGGACTGGCCGCTCGGGTCCTTGTGGCCACGGTCCCCGGCGCTGCGGTCGGTCTCTTCCTGGAGGACCGTGTGGAAGCCGCCTTCGCCAGCACGGATGCGGTCGGCGTGTTTCTGATGATGACCGGTGCGCTTCTCTTTTCGACGCGCAGGCTGGAACCCGGGCAGGCTCCCGTGAGCTGGAAGGATGCCATCTGGATCGGATGCGCACAGGCCGTCGCCGTCTTGCCCGGGATCTCCCGGTCCGGGGCGACTCTCTGGGCGGCGCTCCGTCGCGGAGTGGCCCGGCCGGCCGCTGCGGAGTTCTCGTTCCTGGCCGCCGTTCCGCTGATTCTGGGGTCGCTGGTGCTGAAGCTCCCGGACCTCGCCCGAGCCTCCGAGGCCGGGGCGGGCGGCGCGCTGGGGATCGCCTTCGTGGCGGCGTTCGCGACGGGACTGGTCGCTCTCATCGGGTTCCTTCGGGTGATCCGCTCGGGGCGGCTGCACTTCTTCGCGCCGTACTGCGCGCTCGTGGGACTCCTGGCGATTCTGGCACCGCGCGTCTTCTGACGGAAGGCGGACCGGACGGGAAAGGTGGTTTGACTTGGCCCGGCGTACGATTCGGATTCGGGGTGCCAGGCAGCACAACTTGCGGAACCTGGATATCGAGTTGCCGCGAGATCGCCTGATCGTGGTGACGGGGCTTTCGGGTTCGGGGAAGTCGTCGCTGGCCTTCGACACGATCTATGCCGAGGGTCAGCGCCGGTATGTGGAGAGCTTGTCCGCGTACGCCCGGCAGTTTCTCGGGCGCATGGACAAGCCCGATGTGGACTCCATCGACGGACTGTCCCCGGCCATCTCGATCGAGCAGAAAGGGGCCACGCGGAACCCCCGATCCACGGTCGGGACGATTACGGAGATCTACGACTACCTCCGCCTTCTCTTCGCCCGCGCCGGAGAGCCGCACTGCCCCGACTGCGGAAAGCCGATCGTGCGCCAGACCACCGACCAGATGACGGACGCGGTTCTCGGGCTGGAGGAGGGGACGCGCGTGCAGATCCTCGCGCCGCTGGTCCGGGGTCGGAAGGGAGCGCACGAAGGCGTGTTCCGGGACATCCGGCGGGAGGGGTTCGTGCGGGTGCGCGTCGACGGGGAGATCCTGGATCTCGATGATGCGCCCGCGCTCGACAAGAAGCGGAAGCACACGATCGAGGCGGTCGTGGACCGTCTGGTCGTCCGCGCGGGGATTCGCTCGCGGCTGGCGGACTCCATCTCGGTGGCGGCCGGGGCCGCGGGCGGGACGGTCGTCCTGGACACGGGTGGTGCGCAGGACATGGTGCTGTCGGAGAACTATGCGTGCGTGGATTGCGGCGTGGGAATCGGGGAGATCACACCGCGCTCGTTCTCCTTCAACGGTCCGTACGGGGCCTGCCCGGAGTGCAACGGCCTGGG
The DNA here is from genome assembly GCA_030747075.1 of Gemmatimonadota bacterium. Lineage (NCBI taxonomy): Bacteria > Pseudomonadati > Gemmatimonadota > Gemmatimonadota bacterium. Next base: position 78,255 of record JASLLL010000007.1, on the reverse strand, counting down.
GATCCGAATGTCGGTGGATCCGGAACTGGTCATCCCCGACCCGGACCTGTCGATTGCCGACGGCGCCATCCACGCATGGCGCGGCGCGAAGAGCAGCTGGTACCGGGGGATGCTGCGGGCGCTGTCGAAACGCCTTCGCTTTCGCCTGGACACGCCGTGGCGGAAGCTCTCGAAGCGTGCGCGGGAAGCGATTCTGGACGGGTACCCGGAGGAGCTGGAGCACCGCTGGGGCGGGGCGAAGTCGAAAGGGACCTATTCCGCGCCGTTTCCCGGAGTGGTTCCTTCGCTGGAGAAGCGGTATCGGCAGACCGAGGGAGACCGGACGCGCCAGCAGATCGAACGCTATATGCGGAGGCTGGAGTGCCCGGGCTGCGCGGGGACGCGGCTCCGGCCGGAGAGTCGGGCAGTGCGTCTCGGCGGGCAGGGGATCGCGGAGGTGGCCGCGCTCTCCGTGGAGGAGGTGCGTGCCTACTTCCGGGGGCTTCGGCTGACTCCGCGCGTGCGCAGGATTGCCTCTCCCATCCTCCGTGAAATCGACGAGCGCCTCCGCTTCCTGTCGGATGTGGGCGTGGGGTATCTGTCGCTGGATCGCGCGGGGAGGACGCTTTCCGGGGGGGAAGCGCAGCGCATCCGCCTGGCGACGCAACTGGGGTCGAGTCTGGTGGGCGTCCTCTACATTCTCGACGAGCCATCGATCGGGCTGCACCCGCGCGACAACCGGAAGCTCCTGGAGAGCCTCCTGCGCCTTCGCGATCTCGGCAACACGGTACTTCTGGTAGAGCATGACCGGGAGACCATGCTGACCGCGGACCACATTCTGGATCTCGGTCCGGGTGCGGGACGGCACGGCGGGGGGGTGGTGGCACAGGGAACCCCGAAGCAGATCATGCGAAGCGCGAAGAGCCTGACAGGCGGGCACCTCGCGGGGCGGCTTCGGATTGAAGTCCCCGGGGAGCGCCGTGCGCCGGAGCGGGGCGCGGTGGTTGTTCGCGGGGCGCGGGAGCACAATCTTCGGGAGATCGATGTGGCCTTTCCCCTCGGTCGGTTCGTGTGCGTGACGGGCGTGTCGGGATCGGGGAAGAGCACGCTGGTGAACGACATCCTCGTGAAGGAAGCGGCCCGCCAGCTTCACGCCGCCCAGGGCGTGCCCGGAGCGCATCGGCGCATCGAAGGGCTGGACCGGGTGGACAAGGTGATCAGCATCGATCAGTCGCCGATCGGGCGAACCCCGCGCTCCAATCCCGCTACCTACACCGGCGTGTTCACGGAGATCAGGCGGCTCTTCTCGGAGACCCGGGAAGCGCGTGTCCGTGGTTACGCGCCGGGGAGGTTCTCGTTCAATGTTCGTGGAGGGCGCTGCGATGCATGCGACGGCGACGGTCTGGTTCGCATCGAGATGCACTTCCTGCCGGATGTCTTTGTCCGGTGTGACGAATGCCGGGGCACGCGCTACAACCGCGAGACGCTGGAGGTCCTGTATCGCGGCAGGAACATCGCGGAAGTGCTGGAGATGACGGTCGAGGAAGCGCTGGCATTTCTGGAGAAGATTCCGCGCATCCGAAGTCGCCTCCGGGTTCTCTCGGATGTGGGGTTGGGGTACATCCATCTCGGGCAGTCGGCGACCACTCTTTCGGGAGGGGAGGCTCAGCGCGTCAAGCTGGCGACGGAACTCGCCCGGCGGGGCACCGGCCGCACGCTCTATGTGCTGGACGAACCGACCACGGGCCTCCACTTCGAGGACATTCGGAAACTGCTGGAGGTCCTGCACCTGCTGGTGGATCGCGGGAACACGGTGATCGTGATCGAGCACAACATGGATGTCGTGAAAACCGCGGACTACCTGATCGATCTCGGGCCGGAGGGGGGGGACGGCGGCGGGCGGGTCGTGGCGGAGGGCACGCCGGAGGAGGTCGCACGCGTCCGTGGATCCTATACGGGCCGGATTCTCTCGAAAGAACTGGGCCCTGCAAAGCGAAAGGCGCATTCGCGGAGTTGACCCCGGCCGCTGTGTGAACATAATGGCGGCGTACTCGTCGGGCTGCCGTCCCGGGAAGGAACGCCATGCGCATCCTCATGATTCACGCGGAAGAGTTCTCCTTTGAGGTGACGGAGGAGACCACCGTTGCCGCCGCTGCCCGGGAAGTGGGCGAAGAAGACCGATCGGGATCCTCCGGAGATTCGCTGGTCTGCTTTCTCTCCATCGAGAAAGGGGATGAGGATTCGCCGGGCGGCGTCGTGGCGGAGGCTCGGGAGAAGATCCTCCAGCACGCGGCCCGCCTGAAGCCGGAGTCGCTGTGGCTGTATCCGTATGCACACCTCTCGTCCGATCTGGCGAGCCCCCGGATGGCGCAGAAGATCCTGGACCTGATGTGGGAGGCCTTCGCGGAGGCGGAGGGGACGCCGGTGATGCACCGTTCGCCCTTCGGCTACTACAAGGCCTTCGACATCCGCGCCAAGGGACATCCGCTTTCCGAACAGGCGCTCACCATCACCGGAAGCGGCGGCAAGGGTGCTGCGGGCGCCGATGCGGCAGAATCGAAGGCGGTGGCCGCGGAGGAAGGGCTTCGCTCCCGAGTGGTCATTCTCACGCCGGATGGAGAGGAAACCCCGGCGGAGGATTTCAACTTCCGATCCGCGCCGCTGGAGGGGCGCCTGCACGCCTATGAGACGGCCGGGTCGCGAGTCTCCGAGGATGAGCCTCCCCATGTGAAACTCATGCGGACGCATGAACTGGTGGACTATGAACCGGGGTCGGACGCAGGGAACTTCCGCTGGTATCCCAAGGGACACCTCGTGAAGAAGCTGATGGAAGACCATGTGAACGACATGATGAATGACTACGGTGCGATGCGTGTCGAGACGCCCATCATGTACGACTATCTCCACCCGAACCTCGCCAAGTACCTGGATCGCTTTCCGGCGCGGCAGTATGTGCTGAAGAGCGAGAAGAAGGAGTACTTCCTTCGGTTCGCAGCGTGCTTCGGGCAGTACCTCATGAAGCACGACATGCGCATGAGCTACCGACAGCTCCCGGTGCGGATCTACGAACTGACGCACTTCTCCTTCCGGCGGGAACAGAGTGGCGAGCTGGCAGGACTGCGTCGTCTGCGTACCTTCACCATGCCGGACATGCACACGCTGTGCCGGGATGAAGCGCAGGCGCGAGAGGAATTCAGCCGCCAGTTCGACTTGTCCCGAAAGTGGATGGAAGATCTCGGCGTGCCATATGCCATGGCCATTCGGGTGGTGCGCAGCTTCTACGACGAAAACCGCGAGTTCATTCAGGGGCTCGTAAAGAAGATGGATCGGCCGGTTCTTCTGGAGATCTGGGAAGAGCGGTTCTTCTACTTCGTGCTGAAGTTCGAGTTCAATGTGCTGGATAACCACAACAAGGCTTCGGCTCTCAGCACGGTTCAGATCGATGTGGAAAACTGCGATCGCTTCGGGATCGAGTTTGCGGACGAAGAAGGGGAGCGGTGTACGCCGCTCATGCTGCACGCATCCATTTCGGGTTCGATCGACCGGAATGTCTACGCCATCCTGGAACATCAGGCGGCTCTCATGAAGAAGGGGCAGAAGGCCTCGTTCCCGTTCTGGCTTGCACCGACCCAGATTCGGTTCCTTCCGGTCTCAGATGAGCACATCCCCTACTGCGAGGAACTGGCCGACGAGTGGCCCTTCCGCGCGGATGTGGATGATCGGGATATGTCGCTGGGGCGGAAGATCCGGGCGGCTGAGAAGGAGTGGGTGCCCTTCATCGCGGTGATTGGTGACCGCGAAAAGGGGGGCGGAGACCTGCAGGTTCGAGTTCGCGGGGCGGAGGAGTTCCACGGATCTCGTGACGAACTGATCGCGCGGATGGAGGCACTGGCGGAGGGAAAACCGTTCGCTCAGAGAAACCACCCGCTGCTCCTGTCGCACCGCCCGATCTTTGTGGGGTAGTGGAGGGTCTGCAACCTAGGGCATTGCAGTAGAATAGGCCGCCAAGCTCGAGGTGAACCTGAACTCAAAACAAGGTCTTGGGACTCCCGGCGGGGTCTGGTACTCTCTCGCTCCCGTCTCCGGATTTCCCCAAGAAAGCGGGCATTGGCATCTCAAGGGAGATGAAGATGGTGGTGGATTCGTCCCGACGAACCGCGCTCTGCGAAGTTCATGAAGCCTCCGGCGCCCGGCTTGTGGACTTTGCCGGCTTCCGAATGCCGCTCTCCTACGACGGGATCCTGGCGGAGCATCGACGCGTTCGGGAGAGCGCGGGGCTGTTCGATGTGTCCCACATGGGAGTCGTGGAAATCCGTGGGGCCGGGACTCGGGCCTTTCTGGATCGCCTGACGACCAATGATCTCTCCCGCGTTGAGCCTCTCCGTGCGCAATACACCCTCATGCTGAATACCCGCGGCGGGGTGATCGACGATCTCATTCTCTATCGACTGGACGACCGCTTCCTTGCGGTGCTGAACGCGGGAAACCGGGAGAAGGACTGTGACTGGATGGCGGCGCATCTTCCGGAGGATGTGGATCTGCGCAATGTGTCCGACCGGACGGTCCTTCTTGCGTGGCAGGGGCCGCGGGCCGCGGAGATTCTTTCGGATCTGACCGAGATTGATCTCCCTTCGGTGCCCGCCTTCGGAGTGGCGCGCGGACACTTCGCGGGTGTACCCGGAGTGCTGGCGCGTACCGGCTATACCGGCGAGGACGGGTTCGAACTGTTTCTTCCGTCGTCGGACGCGGCGATCGTCTGGGAGGCTCTCTTGAAGGCGGGGAAGTCGGTGGGGGCAGGGCCTGCCGGGTTGGGCAGCCGGGATACCCTTCGTCTGGAAAAGCAGTACCGTCTTTACGGGCAGGACATGGACGAGGACGTGACCGCCTGGGAAGCCGGACTGGGCGGGGTGGTGAAGATGGACAAGGGGGATTTTCTCGGTCGCGACGCGCTGGAGGCACAGAAGGTCTCCGGCGTTCCGTTCTCCACGGTCGGCCTGTCCGTGGTGCCCCCGGAGGATGGAAAGCGGCTCATCCCGAGGCCGGGGTGCGTGGTGTTGGCCGATGGAGAGGAAGCCGGGCGAGTGACCAGCGGTACCTTCAGCCCATCGCTTGGGCGGGGGATCGCGCTGGCGCGTGTGGACCGGGCGGCGGCCCGGGCCAAGGAGTTCGTGATCCGGATCCGGGATCGGGAGGTCGCGGCCCACAGGGTCCGCAAGTCGTTCTTGTAGCCCGCCTCAGTCCCGCGTTCCGGGCGGGCCGGATGCGAGTGCAACCACGCGTCCCTCCAGGGGGACAGGGAGGTCTGGTTCGATGAACATTCCCGGGGAACTCCGATACACCAAGGATCACGAGTGGGTCCTCATGGAAGACGGGGTCGTGGTCTTGGGGCTTACGGATTTCGCCCAGCAGGAACTGGGGGATATCGTCTATGTGGAACTGCCGGAACTCGGAACGCAGATGGAGGTCGGAGTGGTCTTCGGCAGCGTGGAGTCGGTGAAGAGCGTCTCGGATCTCTTCGCGCCTTTGAACGGGGTCGTGGTGGACATGAACACACGACTGGCGGACACCCCGGAGACCGTGAACGAAGATCCGTATGGAGAGGGCTGGCTGCTCCGCGCGGAGCCGTCCGCTGAATGGAAGATGGAAGACCTGCTCTCCGCGGAAGAATACGCGGACCACATCGGCGCCTGATGAACTCCTTCGTTCAGCATACAAAGGCCGATCGGGAGCACATGCTCCAGGTGATCGGAGCGGAGAGCTTTGCGGACCTGGTGGGTGAGATTCCCGAGCGACTTCGCCTCACGGAAGACCTCCCGCTGGAGGCCGGTCTCTCGGAGTCGGAGACGCTGGATCGCATCGCGAAGCTCGCCGGCCGGAATCGCTCCGCAGGAGAGCAGGTCTGCTTCGCCGGGGGCGGGTTCTACGATGTCTGCGTCCCGTCGGCCACCGGAGCGCTCCTCTCCCGCCCGGAGTTCATGACCGCCTACACTCCGTATCAGGCGGAAGTGAGCCAGGGAACGCTTCAGGCCATCTACGAGTTCCAGACGATCGTCTGTCGCCTGATGGCGCTGGACCTTGCGAATGCCTCCATGTACGACTGCGGGACGGCCCTCGCCGAGGCCGTGCTCGTTGCGAAGGATTCCCGCCCGGGTCGGACCGTGCTGGTGTCGCCGCATCTGCATCCGCAGGCGATGGAGGTGCTTCGCACGATCACCGCGCCCTCCGGTCTCGTGATCCGGGAACTTCCGGCTCAGGGTGCGCGCACGGATGTGTCGGGACTGACGCCGGACGCGCTCGACGGCGTGTGCGCTGTGGTCCTCCAGCACCCCAACTACCTGGGGGCTCTGGAAGACATGCGCCTTGCCGGGGCCTCCCTTGAGGCGGAAGACGCGCCGCTCTTTGTCGCCTCGGTGGATCTCTCCTCCCTGGCGCTGCTTCAGCCCCCCGGGGAGTATGGCGCGGACATTGCCGTCGCCGAGGCCCAGTCACTCGGAACCCCGATGAGTTTCGGAGGGCCGGGAGCAGGCGTGATGGCCGCCCGAAAGAGCTTCCTGCGGCGCATGCCGGGTCGGATTGCGGGCATCGCCCCGGACGCGAAGGGCCGTCGTGCCTTCACGCTGACCCTCCAGACACGGGAACAGCATATTCGTCGCGCCCGGGCCACTTCGAACATCTGCACGAATCAGGCACTCACCGCACTGGCCGCCACCATCTCGACCGCTCTTCTGGGAGAGACCGGCCGGAAGCTCGCCGCTGAGCTTTCCGCGAAGAAGGCACATGCCCTCGCGGAGCGATTGACGGCGATCGACGGACTGGCGCTGGCGGACCCGGACGCACCCTTCTTCCGCGAGTTTGCCGTGCGCCTCCCGGATTGCGCGGCGGCGTCGGAGGTTCTGAGGCGGATGGCAGAGCACGGGATCCTCGCGGGGATTCCTGTGGAGGAAGTGCCGGGGGGCGGAGAGGGACTTCTGATTGCGGTGACGGAGAAACGACTGTGGAGCGAGGTGGACGCCTATGCCAAAGCCATGGGTTGCGTACTTGCCGACTGCGCAGCGAAGGAGAGGGTGAGCCCATGACCGTTGATCGCCCGACTTCCGCCGCCGCCGAAGAGGTTCCGATGACGGTGGTGGAACCCACGCTCTTCGAGATGTCCCGGAGCGGCCGGAGAGGGTACCGCCTGCCGGAGGAATCGACGCTTTCGGGGGATACCCCCGGCATCGCGGCCCGCTTTCTGCGGGAGACTCCGCCGGATCTGCCGGAGAACTCCGAACTTGCGGTCGTGCGCCACTTCACGCGCTTGTCGAACCTCAACCACCATATCGAGAAGGACATGTACCCGCTCGGGTCGTGCACGATGAAGTACAACCCGAAGATGTGCGAAGTGGCGGCGGCGGCTCCCGGTTTGCGGGATCTCCATCCGCACGCGCCGGAAGAAGCGTCGCAGGGAGCGCTGGAGCTACTGGTGGATCTGGCGGACCGACTGTCCGTCATTACCGGGATGCACCGGATGTCTCTCCAGCCCGCCGCCGGGGCGCACGGAGAGCTGACCTGTCTTCTCATGGCTCGACGCTACTTTGAGGATCGCGGGGAAGACCGGACGGAGGTCATTGTCCCGGACAGCGCGCACGGCACGAATCCGGCCAGTTCTTCGCTCGCCGGATTCCGCACGGTGGAAGCGCTCTCCGGAGCAGACGGAGAAGTGGATCCCGGGAAGCTCGCCGAGGCGGTCAGCGACAAGACGGCGGTGGTCATGCTGACGCTTCCCAACACGCTGGGGCTCTTCGAGTCACGCATTCTGGAGATTGCGCGCATCGTCCACGATGCCGGTGCGCTGCTCTACATGGACGGCGCGAACTTCAACGCGATCATCGGCCTGATGCGCCCGGGCGATGTCCCCTTCGACCTGCTTCATCTGAACCTGCACAAGACCTTCGCCACGCCTCACGGCGGCGGCGGTCCGGGTGCGGGGCCGATTGGCGCGTCGGAGGCGCTGTCGCCCTATCTTCCCGCCCCCCTGCCAACCCGGCGCCAGGACGGGACCTTCTTTCTGGATACGGACCGGCCCCGGTCGGCCGGGCGCGTTCACACGCATCTGGGGAACTTCGGGGTGCTCGCTCGCGCGTACGCCTACCTGCTCTACCACGGGGCGGAGGGCCTGCGGGATATTTCGGAGGGGGCCGTTCTCGGGGCGAACTATCTGAAAAGCCTTGTAGCGGAGGACTTCGAGATTCCGTACGATCGCGCCTGCATGCATGAGTTCGTGATCTCGGGGACGCGTCAGAAGGCTCTGGGTGTGCGAACCCATGATATGGCCAAACGCCTTCTGGACTTCGGTTTTCATCCTCCCACGGTGTACTTCCCACTGATCGTGGAAGAGGCGATGATGATCGAACCGACGGAGTCCGAGAGCGTCGAGACTCTGGATCGCTTCGCCGCCGCGATGAACGCCATCGCGCGGGAGGTCAGGGAATCCCCCGAGGTCGTGAAGGCGGCCCCGCATACAACGCCGGTGTCTCGCGTGGACGAGGCTCGCGCCGCTCGTCGGCCGGACCTCTGCTGGCCGGGGCGTTGCGGGTGACGGGGCCGGATTCGGTCGCCCGGGAGATCTGCTGGAGGGCGTGGCCCCTGGCACGAAGGCCTGCCGCGGGAGCGTTCGCGCTTCTGGCGTCCGCGCTTTGCGTGGGAGTGGTGGCGAGGGTGTCGGTGGATCGCTTGTTGACGGTACTGTCGGCGGTGGTGTTGTTTGCTTCGTTTGCGCCGTTCTTTTTCCCGACGAGGTACCGGCTTGACGGGAAGGGAGTGGAGATCGCCCGGCCCTGGAGGACATGGAGCCGACCATGGTCGGACTTTCGGAGGGTGAGAATAGATCGAAGGGTGCTGTTGTTGTCGCCCTACCATCGGGACACCTGGCGGGATTCCTTTCGAGGAGAGACGCTGCTCCTGGAAGACAACGGGGAAGAGGTGAAGCGGTTTGCTGAAGAAATGGTGGGGCAGAAAGACGGAGCCGCGTCGGCCTGAAGAGTCGGGAGGGGCGCCTCCGCCGATCCGCGAGCATGGGGGGGCTCTCTCTCAGGAGGACGAGGAACTCCTGGACCGCATCGCGGCCGCAGTGGTGCGCTGGGGGATGGAGGTTCCGGCGGTGTTCATGTTGGAGTCGTCGAAGCCGCTGTCGTTCGTGGGAAGCCAGTTTCTCCACTTTCTGTCGCCGATTGTTCACACGGTGTTTGACGCGAAGGAACTGGATCGCGTGGCATTGCTTCTGGAAGATCGAAGCACCATGGAGAGGATGATTGTGCGCATCGAGCGCGCGGAAGAGAAGAAGCGAAAACTGAAGGCGTAACGGTTTCTCCTTCGGGGGAATCGACCGGGGGGGGACTCCGGGCTCGCCGGGATCGAGAACGAGGAAGAGATGTCGGAGATACCCACGCTGGACCCTTCGCAGATCCGGAGCATTCTGGCCACGGACTGCGGGAGTACGACGACGAAGGCCATCCTGATTGAGTATCGGGAAGGAGAGTACCGCCTCATCGTTCGCGGGGAAGCTCCCACGACCGTAGAGGCGCCCTTCGAAGATGTGACGAAGGGAGTTCTCAATGCCATCGAAGAGGTCGAAGAGCTCGCGGACCGGAAGTTCCTGGAGGGCGACGGAATCGTGACGCCCTGCCGGGAAGACGGAACGGGCGTGGACCTCTATGTCTCCACCTCCAGTGCGGGCGGTGGGCTTCAGATGATGGTCGCGGGCGTGGTCAAGACCATGACCGCCGAAAGCGCGGAGCGCGCCGCTCTGGGAGCCGGTGCCATCGTGATGGATGCGCTGGCTTCCAATGACGGGCGGCTTCCGCACGAGCAGATCCGACGCATTCGTCATCTGCGCCCGGACATGATCCTCCTCTCAGGCGGTATCGACGGCGGAACCGTGGAGCATGTCGTCAAACTGGCGGAGATTATCTCCGCAGCAGACCCGCGCCCGCGCCTGGGCAGCACCTATCAGCTCCCTGTCATCTATGCCGGGAACCGCAAGGCGTCGGAACAGATCGAATCGACGCTGGGCGAGAAGACGGATCTGGCTGTCGTGGACAACCTGCGGCCGGTGATGGAGCGCGAGAACCTCGGCCCGGCCCGGGAGAAGATCCACGACCTGTTCATGGAGCATGTCATGGCGCAGGCTCCCGGCTACCGGAAGCTCATGGATTGGGTGGGCGTTCCCATCATGCCGACGCCGGGGGCGGTAGGGAACATCATCCGCACCATTGCCGAGCAGCAGGGACTGAATGTGGTCGGTGTGGATATCGGCGGGGCTACCACCGATGTGTTCTCGGTCTTTGGGGATGTCTTCAACCGGACCGTCTCCGCCAATCTCGGCATGAGCTATTCCATCTCCAATGTGCTGACCGAAGCCGGCATCGAGAATGTGATGCGCTGGGTTCCGTTCACGGTAGAGGAGAAGGGGTTGCGAAACCGGATTCGGAACAAGATGATTCGCCCCACCACCATTCCGCACACGATGGAGGCGTTGATGGTGGAGCAGGCGCTCGCACGGGAGGCGCTTCGCCTGGCCTTCGTTCAGCACAAGGATATGGCGGTCGGTCTGCGCGGCGTCCAGAAGGAGCGGACGGTATCGGATACCTTCGCGCAGTCCAGCACCGGGGAGACCATTGTCGATATGATGTCGCTGGACCTGCTCATCGGTTCCGGCGGCGTCCTTTCCCACGCCCCCCGACGCAATCAGTCCGCGATGATGATGGTGGATGCGTTCCTGCCGGAGGGCATTACCCGGCTGGGCGTGGACTCCATCTTCATGATGCCGCAACTGGGGGTTCTGGCCGCGGTGCATCCGGAAGCGGCCACCGAGGTCTTCGAGAAGGACTGCCTGATCTGGCTGGGGACCTGCGTGGCTCCCGTGGGATCAGTGAAGCCCGGGAAGACCATCCTCACGGCGGAGCTCACTTCCGAAGAGGGCTTGACGGAGACGCACAAGGTGGCCAGCGGGGATCTGGTATTGCTGCCGCTGGGGCCGGGGACGACGGTGCTCGCGCGCCTGACTCCCGCCAAGGGCTGCGATCTCGGGAATGGCCCCGGGAAGCTGGTTGAGACGACGCTTCACGGCGGCGTCACAGGACTCGTACTCGATGGTCGCGGGCGGCCGCTCGCGCTGGACCCGGCGGATCCGGATCGCGTGGAGAAGCTGCGCGGGTGGACGACGGCCATGGACGCGTACCCCACCGAGGAGGCCGCGGCGGTCGTCTGACCCGCCCGGAAGAGAGGATAAACGATGGCACACGCGTACACGCCCGGGCTCCGGGTTACCGAACTCACCGCGCTCAACAAGGAGCGCATTCTTCCCCTTCGCGGAGAGGTAGTGGTGGCCTCGGGGGACCGGGTCACATCCGAACAGGTGGTGGCTCGCACGGAACTTCCGGGGAATGTTCACAGTGTGAATGTTGCGAATCTGCTTTCGGTGTTGCCCGAAGAGGTTCCCGAGAAGATGGAGAAGCACCCCGGCGACGCCGTCGAAAAGGACGACATCATCGCGCGGAGTTCCACGCTGTTCGGGCTCTTCAAGTCGAGCGTGAAGTCTCCCATTCGAGGCACCATTGAGAATGTGTCCAGCGTGACGGGGCAGGTTCTACTCCGGGAACCGCCCATGCCGGTGGAGGTGGATGCCTATGTCGATGGAGAGGTCGTGGAGGTCCGCGAGGGCGAAGGCGCGGTGGTGCAGACCCACGGCAGTTTCATTCAGGGGATTTTCGGGATCGGCGGGGAGACCTGCGGCAAGGTCATGATGGCGGTGGAGTCTCCGGACGAAGTGCTGGAAGCCACGGGAATTGCGGCCGAGCATGAAGGGACCATTCTGGTGGGTGGCTCGCTGGTCACCTCCGCCGCGCTGGAGAAGGCGGTTTCGTGCGGCGTTCTCGGCATCGTCGCCGGCGGGATCGACGATGCGACCATCCGTGACTTCCTCGGCTACGACATCGGCGTGGCGATCACGGGGAACGAGGAAAAAGGGCTGACCGTCGTCATTACGGAAGGTTTCGGCCAGATCGGCATGGCGCAGGCCACCTTCGATCTGCTTCGCTCCTGCGTGGGAATGGAAGCCTCGATCAACGGAGCCACGCAGATTCGGGCCGGCGTGATTCGGCCGGAGATTGTGGTCCCTCGGTCGGATGTCCGTGCCGAGGGAGGGCCGGTGGCCGCCGTGGTGGCGGGCGGGCTCCAGACGGGTACGCAGGTTCGGATCATTCGGGAGCCGCACTTCGGAGAACTGGGGATTGTGCAGGGTCTTCCGTCGCCGCTTCACGAACTCCCGTCGGGCGCGATGGTCCGGGTCCTTCATGTGAAGCTGCCGAACGGAGAGGACCACATGCTCCCGCGGGCCAATGTAGAGATCATCGAGAGTTGATCCGCGCCGCGGCACTGGCCGTCTCTCTGGCGATAGCGCCGGCAGTCCCCGCCGGTGCCAGCCGGGTGCCGGAGGGGCTCGCGGCGCACGACACACCCGACGACGGCGGACGGTCCATCACCGTTCGCTGGGATGTGCCGGAGAGTGCGCCGGAGGATCTTCGGGTCCGGCTGGAGCGCGTGGGTGAGGACGGAGTTGCACGCGATGTGGGAGTGGTCGCGCTGTCCGAGGGCGTCTTTATCGATGCCAGGAACGGCAATGAGGAGGGGCCGCCCGATGGCGTGTCCCTCGTCTATCGTTTGACGACCCTGTTCCCTGACGGCAGTGAGTCTCTTCCGGCAGAGACCGCGCCCGCAGTTTCAAAGCCGCAGTTCTTCAACTCTCAACGCATCAATGTTCTCCTTCTTCTGTCCACCTTCTTCGCGTTTGTCCTGGTGAATATCGCGCGTGCATCGCGGGGCGCACGGTTCCATGTGAGGAAGTTGCCGGCAGTCGCCGCGATCGACGAGGCCATCGGCCGGGCGACGGAAATGGGCCGCTCGGTTCTCTATGTTCCCGGGATCGAGGATGTGGAAGACATCCAGACCATCGCGTCGATGATGATCCTCTCGCGTGTCGCCCGGGAGACGGCCCGTCACGATGTGCCGGTGCGCGTCCCCACTCGGACACCATTCGTCATGGCAGTGGCGGACGAGGTGGTGAAGCAGTCCTGCATGGAAGCGGGGCGTCCGGATGCGTATCAGACGGACTCGGTGCGTTTCATCTCGACCGAGCAGTTTGCCTACTGCGCCGGGGTCAACGGGATCATCCTGCGCGAGAAGCCTGCCGCGAATCTCTATCTGGGCCGCTTCTTTGCGGAGTCGCTGATTTTCGCCGAGACAGGCTTTGCCGCGGGCTCCATCCAGATCGCGGGGACAGCGGAGGTGACGCAGTTGCCGTTCTTTATTGCCGCGTGCGATTACACACTGATCGGTGAGGAGTTTTTTGCGGCAAGCGCCTACATGTCCGAAGATCCCATGCTCCTCTCCAACTTGAAGGCCGCGGACTGGGCGAAGGTGTTGTTCGTGAGTCTTCTGCTTGTCGGTACTCTCATGGAGTCGCTGGGAGTCTCGGGCTTCCGCGACTGGTTCCTGGTGCGGTAGGAGGACGGAATGAAACGCTGGGTTCCCTGGGTTCTGACGCTGGTGGCCGGAACGGTGATGATCGCGGAGTTCTTCGTGCCGCATCGCTCCTTCGCGGCATTCGTGACAGAGATGGAGCAGTGGGGGCTCATCGTCGTGGCCTTCACCTATGTGCTGGCCGTGGCCAATGTCCTGCGGATTCATGGCGGGCGCATCTCTCGCCGCGACGAGGGATGGGCCTACAGCGCTGTCCTTGTCGTGAGCCTTGTCGGGATGGCAGGACTGGGGATCTTCCACGACCACAAGGGCGGCCCTTTCCTCTGGCTGTACGACACCGTCTTTGATCCGTTGGGCGCCACCATGTTTTCGCTCCTTGCGTTCTTCATCACTTCCGCAGCGTACCGGGCCTTCCGGGCAAGGAGCACGGAAGCGGTCTTGCTGCTCGGTGCGGCGGTCATCGTGATGCTCGGGCAGGTTCCGGTGGGCGCGTACATCTGGGGGCCGGAGTCCTTTCTCGGCGGGTTCCCGGGCGTGAAGGACTGGATCATGGAGGTCCCCAATCTGGCGGGGAAGCGAGCCATCCTGATGGGGGCCGCGCTCGGCGCCATCTCTACGGGACTGCGTGTCATCCTCGGGCTGGAACGCGCGCATCTGGGGGGCAAGTAGTCCATGACCGGTGGATTCTTCCATAGGCTGGAGTTCGTGGACCGACGGTGGCTCTTCGTCATTCTCTCGCTGGCGATCATGCTTCCGCTCCTGTTTCCGGTGAGCCTGCCCATCCCGATCTCACCGATGGTGCGGGATCTGTACGATGCCGTAGAGGCATTGCCGGAAGGGTCGATCGTGCTGGTGTCCGCAGACTACGATCCCCCGGGAAAACCGGAGTTGCTCCCCTTCCACATTGCGGTCCTGCATCATCTGGCGGAAAAGCGGATTCGCATGGTCATGGTCAGCCTGTGGGCACCGGCTCCTCCCATCACGGAGAGGGTGCTGGAGGAAGTGGGGCTGGAGTCGGAGTATGGATATGTCCCGGGCGTGGATTATGTGCACCTGGGCTACAAGGAGGGTCGGCAGATCGTGATTCGCTCCATGGGGAAGTCGATTCACGAGGCCTTCCCCTTCGACCGCGACGGGACACCGGTGGATTCGCTGCCGCTCATGCGCGAGGTGTTTCGCTATGACGATGTGGAGATGCTGATCAATGTCTCCGCCGGGGTGCCCGGGATCAAGGAGTATGTCCAGATCGCACGGAGCCAGTACGGAGTGCGGATCGGCGGCGCGTGTACAGCGGTGAGCGGGCCGGACTATGTGCCGTACTATCAGGCCATTCCCAAGCAACTGGTCGGGCTCTCGGCCGGAATGAAGGGCGCGGCCGAGTATGAACTTCTCGTGGGGCGTCCGGGGGAAGCGGTCGGAGGGATGGCGGCGCAGAGCGCGAGCCATGTGCTGATCATCGTGTTCATTCTCTTCGGGAATGTGATGTACTTCCTTCGTCGGCGGAGAGAGTCATGATCGACGCTCTGCATGTGTGGATCAGCCTGGCACTCACATTCTGCATACTGAGCTTCCTGTATCGGGACAATCCTCTGTACAAGTTCGCCGAGCATGTCTTTGTGGGGATCACGGCGGGGTACGGGATCGCCATGGCCTGGCAGGAGACGGTGCGGCCCAACCTCATCGTTCCGCTTGCGGAGGGGGATCTGCTCAAGTGGATTCCTCTGGGGCTCTCCCTTCTCATGTTCACGCGGTTTTCCGAAAAGCACTCCTGGTTGTCCAGGTGGCCGCTGGCCTTCGTCGTGGGGATGTATTCGGGGATCAATGTTGTGGCATTCGGGTCGGGAGATCTCATCATCCAGCTTCAGTCGACGATGTTGGATGTGGTGCACGGCGGGGCAGGAGCCGTGAGCAATGCCATCCTGGTGCTGGGGCTGTCATCCAGCCTCCTGTACTTCTACTTCTCAAGAGAGCATCGCGGGGCGCTGGGGGTTGTGACGCGGATCGGCGTCTGGTTCCTGATGGTGTCCTTCGGCGCGAGTTTCGGATACACGGTGATGTCGCGGATCTCGCTGGCCATCGGGCGCTCTCGGGATCTTATCGCGCATGGCCGGGTGTCGTGGATGCTGCTGGTGTGCGTCGCGGTCTTCCTGGCCCTCTGGGCGAGGCGTGGCGGGAGAGGCGCGTCGGAAGAGGATGCCGGGTGAGGGCCACCCTCGCATTCCTCCTCGCGGCGGTTGTGCTGATGGGGCTTTCGTGCGGTTCCCCCGGTAACGGGGCGGGACGGACGCTGGTCTGGGGAATGGGCTACCAGCCGGATCTTCTGAACCCGCTTCTTTCGACCAGTTCGCAGGCGACCGAGATGGCCGATCTCCTCTTCCTGAAGCTCACGGATTTCGGGCCTCCGCCGGAACTTGCAGATCGTCCGATGCTCGCCGAGTCCTGGGAACTCTCTGACGATGGACTCGTTCTGACTTACACGCTTCGCGAGGATGTTGTCTGGGAGGATGGTGTCCCGACTACCGCCGACGATGTAAAGTTCACCTTCGACCGAATGGCGGACCCGGACATTCCCTATCGCGACAAGGGACAGATTCGCCACATTGAGTCGTGTGACGCTCCGGACCCGCGGACAGTGCGCTTTCGCTTCCGGAAGGCGGTGGCGGAACCGGTGAATGACACGCGCTTTCATGTTCTGCCCGCGCACCTCCTCTCCGGCGCTACGGCAGCGGCGCTTCCGTCGCTCCCCTTCAACCGGGCGCCCGTGGGGAATGCGTTCTGGCGACTGCGGGAGTGGGTGGCGGAGGATCGCCTGGTCTTCGACGCCAGCGAGACCTGCGCGCTCGGGCGGGCCGGCTTCGACAGGCTTGTGTTCCGGATCATCCCCGAAGAAACGACGCTCCGCACCGAACTGGAGACGGGCGGCGTGCATGTGTACCATCGGATGCCCAGCCGCTTCTTTCAGGCACTGGAAGGCCGCGCCGAGTACGGGTTCGGGCGCTTCTCCGATCGGACCTATACCTATATCGGCTGGAATCATCGCGCCGCGTTGTTCGCCGACCCGCGTGTTCGCCGGGCACTCACGATGGTGACCGACCGGCAGACGATCGTGGATGCGTTCCGGGTCGGCTTTGGACAGGTTATCGCGACGACCATCTATCCGGAACACTGGGCGTTTCACCCGGGGATCGAGCCGTACCCCTTCGACCCGGCGGCTGCCGGACGACTTCTCGACGAAGCGGGGTGGTCGGAGCGCGACTCAAAGGGCATCCGCATGAAGGACGGTCAACGCTTTGAGTTCACCTTCACGCTGATTTCAGGAAACGAGATCTCGGAGGAAATCGCGACGATGGTGCAGGCGGACTATCAAGAACTGGGGATTGGCGTGGATACGGAGTTCTTTGAGTGGACGGTCTATCTGGAGAAGATCTACGCAAAGGACTTTGACGCGACGGTGCTGGCGAGCCGCACTGATTTCGTCTTCGACCCGGAGGACAACTTTCACACGCGCGCGATCGCAGGCGGGCACAACTCCATTTCGTTCTCTCATCCGGTTACGGACAGCCTGATGGATCGGGCGCGTGTGACACAGGATCGGGAAGAGACGAAACGGATCTGGCGGGAGTTCCAGGAGGTCATGCATCGCCTCGAGCCCGTGTCGGTGCTCTACGCCGGAGAGGCCAACTACCCGTACCGCCGCGACCGCGTTGCTGAGGCGCCGATGGATTCGCGCGGGGCGTTGGTAGAGGTCCACCGCTGGCGCCCTGCCGGAGGGGCGTCGTGAGCCGTGGGCGGGCGTGGATTGTCTCGGCCGCACTGATCTTCGTCGTCGGCTGCGGGTCCGAGAGAGGCGCACGCGAGGCGGAAGAGCCCTCCGCCGGCCCCGTCCCCGGGGGGACTTGCGTGATCGGGCTCTTTTCCGACCTGGACGGGCTGAACGAGTTCGTCTCCACCGATGCCAACGCGACGGAGGTCATGACGAACCTCCTGTACACGCCACTCTTTCGTTGGGGGGCGGATTTCGAACTTGAAAGAGCACTGGCAAGCGCCTGGGAGTTCTCCGGGGACCGGCGCGAGATTACGGTCACCCTTCGCGACGATGTCCTCTGGCATGACGGCGTGCCGACGACGGCGGCCGATGTCGTGTTCACATTTCGCATGATGAAGAACCCTCTCCTGGGTTACCCGGATGTGGGATCGCTGCGTCCGCTGGAGGAAGTGGAGGCCGTCGGGCCCCACACCGTGGTGTTCCGATTCGCGCGTGCCTATGCGGACCAGTTGCCGGCACTGCGTCGTGTGATTCTTCCGCACCACCTCCTGGGCGATGTTCCCGCGGAACTCATGGAGTCCGCGTCCTTCAACCGGGCACCGATCGGAAACGGCCCCTTTCGTTTCGTTCGATGGAAGCGTGATCGGGAGTTGGTCCTGGAGGCGAACCCGGATCACTTTGCGGGACGACCCTGGCTGGATCGGATCGTCGTGCGGGTCATTCCGGACCAGACTGCGGTGGAGACGGCGTTTCGCAGTGGTGAACTGGACATCGTGGAGCGGCTGCGTTTCTCCTCCGTCCCGGGCCTTCGCGAGGAGGATCGCTACCGCGTGAAGACGGTTCCGCAGCGGGGGTTTCAGTTCATCGGATGGAATATTCAGAACCCGCTCTTTGCCGAGAGTGCGGTCCGGCGCGCGATGACGATGGCCATCAACCGGCAGGGCATTCTCGACGCGCTGGTGTTCGGTCAGGGCAAGGTGACCGCGCATCCGATCATGTCGCTATCCCAGGCGTATGCCACGGAGATCGCGCCCCATCCGTACGATCCGACGGAGGCTTCGCGGATCCTCGCGGAACTTCGCTGGCGGGACACAGACGGAGACGGCGTCCTGGACCGGGATGGGCAGAAGTTCGAGTTCCGGATCAAGACGAATCTGGGGAACCAGCTCCGCGAAGATACGCTGGTGATGATTCAGGCTGATCTGGCGCGCATCGGGATCGCGGCGACCCCGGAGGTGAGGGAGTGGACGGTGTTTCTCGATGAGATCATGGCGAAGGACTTCGACGCTTACCACATGGCGTGGCAGTCGGACTTCGTGGTCAATCCGTACGACACATTCCACTCCGATGCGGTCTTGGGAAAGTACAATATGGGGAGCTACACGAATCGTGAGGTAGACGCATTGATCGATCGCGGGTTGCTTGCGCGGACCCATGCGGACGCTCTGCCGATCTGGCGGGAGTTCCAGCGCGTGCTTCATCAGGAGCAACCGTATACGGTCTTGTTCGAACTGAACTACTCGGTCGGTGTGTCGCGGCGCATCCGGGGAGTGGAGACGGATGTGCGCGGGTTTCTGCTGAACGCCGGGGAGTGGTGGATTGCCCCGGGGGACCGTCGCTATGCGAGCTAGGCTGCAGGATTCGGCAGACGCCCTCGCGGCTCCCCGGAGAGGCGTTCGTATGCCGCGCGGGGGAGAAAGATGATTCGCTTCATCATTCGGCGCGTGCTGGCCTCAATCCCGTTGGTATGGGCCTTGGCGACGCTGACCTTCTTCATCATCCGGCTGGCTCCGGGTGACCCCATGGCGATGTACTTCAATCCGGAGATTGACCCCTCCGTCATGGAGACGGTGCGTGTGCGTCTGGGACTGGATCAGCCTCTTCATGTGCAGTATGTGAAGTGGCTCGGCGCGCTGGCCCAGGGGGAGTTCGGCGTCTCCTTCTCGCATCACAGACCGGTGGCGGAGATTCTCGCTGAGACGGTTCCGAACACGCTCATCCTGACATTCCTCGCGCTGCTGCTCGATCTCGTCGTGGGAGTTGCGGTCGGTCTGGTTTCCGCCGCCCGTCAGTACTCCTGGATCGACAATGTGCTCACGCTCGGGGCGCTCTTCGTCTACTCGATGCCGGGGTTCTGGCTGGGGCTGGTACTCATCATTGTCTTCTCGCTGAAGCTGGGCATCCTCCCCGCGAGCCAGATGGCCTCCGTGGATGCGGAGTACATGGCGTTTCTGCCCAGGCTGTGGGACCGGGCGCTCCATCTTGTGCTGCCTGTGTTCGTGCTGGGGATTGCGTCGGCTGCTTCCGTTGCGCGGTTCATGCGCGGGAGCCTCCTGGAGGTGATCCGGCAGGACTACATTCGAACCGCCCGCGCGAAGGGACTGCCTGAACGCGTGGTCGTGTTCCGGCACGCGCTGCGAAACGCGCTGATTCCCCTGGTGACGCTCCTCGGACTCTACATTCCGTTTCTCATGTCGGGCGCGGTGGTCACGGAGACGATCTTCGCGTGGCCGGGCATGGGGCGCCTGACTGTGGGCGCGATCTTCGCGAGGGACTATCCCGTGGTCATGGCGGTCAATCTCATCGCGGGTGTCATGGTCGTGGGCGGGAACCTGATTGCGGATGTGCTGTACGCAGTCGTGGATCCCAGGATTCGCTACGAATGATGCGTCGCGTGCTTTCCGCTGTCCCGGGGGCGGGCCACCTGCTTCATCGGAGATGGGCCCGCGGCGTGCTCTTCGCCGTGGCGTGGCTGGCGTTCTGGGCAGTCGCGGTCGGTTCCCGCGCGGAGGTGAGCGAAGTCCTGCACGGCGGGGGAGGGGGCGGCCTCATGTCGGCGGTGGTGTTCCTGGCTCTGGCTCTGATTGGGATTCCGGTCGCATCCACGGTGGATTGTCGCCGGATTCGATCGCTCGAGAGCGCATCCGACTCGGAAGCAACGGCGGGGACGAGTCGCGCGCGAATCGCTTACCGCAGGTTCATGCGAAATCGTATTGCGCGGACGGGGCTCTTTCTGGTGCTGACGCTGTACTGTGTGGCGATTCTCGCGCCTCTTCTTGCGCCGCATGATCCGAATGCGCAGGAGGACATCGTGCGGACGCGGTTTCTTTCGCCCCGTCAAGATCACCCGATGGGAACCGACAAGTTCGGACGGGACATTCTCTCGCGAGTGATCTACGGCTCGCGGATATCACTCTCCATCGGATTCGTGGCGGTCACCCTCGCGATCACGCTGGGTCTGTTCTTCGGATGCATCGCAGGCTACTTCGGTGACCGCGTGGACTGGGTGGTCATGCGTGTCGTGGATGTGCTGATCGCATTCCCCAAGCTGTTCATCATTTTGACGCTCATTGCCATCTACAGTCCGAAGATCTGGCTGATTGTCGCGGTCCTCGGGCTGACCGGCTGGATGGGAGTTGCGAGGCTCGTGCGGGGGCAGATCCTCTCACTGCGCGAGCAGGAGTTCGTCGAGGCGACGCGCGCTCTGGGTATTCCGGCGCACCGGACAATCCTCCGTCACCTGCTGCCGAACACACTGTCACCGGTCATCGTCGCGGCTACGCTCATGATCGGTGATGTGATTCTGGTGGAAGCTGTGCTGTCATTCCTCGGGCTGGGAGTGCAGCCACCGACCGCGTCGTGGGGGAACATCATCAATCAGGGCAGGGACAATCTCCTGGGAGCATGGTGGATCTCGACATTCCCCGGGTTGGCGATTGTCCTGACCGTCGTGTCCTACAACCTGCTGGGCGACGGCCTGCGTGACGCGCTGGATCCAAGAACGCGCCCCGACGGCGTGGAGTAGCCGGTCAGGGTGTGGCGGCGCGGCCCGCCACGCGCTTCCGGATGGCGTCCAGGCTGTCGTCAGGGATGGCGGAGATCAGACTCCGCGTGTAGGCCTGCTTCGGATCTGCGTAGATGTCCTCTGCGGGTCCGGATTCCACGATCCTCCCGGCGTGCATGATGGAGATGGTATCCGCCATGAACTTCACCACCGCGAGATCATGGCTGATGAAAATGTAGGTGAGGCCGCGCCGGTCCTGGAGGTCTCTCAGGAGGTTCAGGACCTGAGCCTGCACGGAGACATCGAGGGCGGAAACGGATTCGTCGCAGATGATGAACGACGGGTTTACCGAGAGAGCCCGGGCGATGCAGATTCTCTGGCGTTGCCCGCCGGAGAACTCATGCGGGTATCGTCGCAGGTGATCCGCGCTCAGCGCGACCTCTTCCAGCAGGGCGGCCGCGCGGTCCCGGCGATCGGAGCGACTGGTTCCGACACGGTGAATCTGCATGGGCTCCGTGATGGCGCTCTCCACGGAGAGGCGCGGATTGAGCGAGCCATAGGGATCCTGGAAAATGATCTGGAGTTCGCCGCGGATCTTCCGAAGCTCGTGTCGGCTCAGCGACGCGAGGTCCGTCCCCCGGAACGAGACCGTGCCCTCCGTCGGCTCCTGCAGCCGGAGAATGGCGCGCGCGGCGGTCGTCTTCCCGCATCCGGACTCTCCGACGAGCCCGAGTGTGCGCCCTTCGTGGACTTCAAGGTCCAGCCCGTCTACGGCGCGCGTGTGATCCACGACCCGCTGAAGGAGGCCCCTGCGAATCGGAAAGTGGACCTTGAGACCTTCCACCCGCAGGACAGGTTGCGCGTCTGGGAGGGGTGCGCAGGGGGTGGAGACTCGCTCCAGTTCCGCCTGTCTCTCCGGAGGCATGATGCGCTCGCGAAGGACGGCGCCTTCTTCCGGGTCGCGATGGACTTCCATGAAGTCGGACACCATGGGCAGTCGGGAGAGCCTTTGTTCAAGCCGGGGGCGGCAGGCCAGAAGCCCCCGGGTGTAGGGATGAGACGGAGCGGTGAAGAGGTCAAGGACCGGTCCGTGCTCGACGATCTTCCCGTCGTACATGACCGCCACATCATCGGCGATCTCGGCGATGACCCCCAGGTCGTGCGTGATGAAGAGGATCGACATGCTGCGTGTGTCGCGGAGTTGGCGCAGGAGTTCCAGTACTTGAGCCTGAATCGTGACATCGAGCGCGGTCGTCGGCTCGTCTGCGATCAGAAGCCGGGGATTGCACGAGAGCGCCATGGCGATCATGACGCGCTGTTGCTGCCCGCCGGAGAGTTCGTGGGGATACGAGTCCACCCGTCGGGATGGCTCCGGAATCCCCACTTCTTCGAAGAGGTCGACCGTCCGTTCCCGGGCTTCCGACTTGCCCAGCGTCTGATGAATCCGAATGGCCTCGATCACCTGACTGCCCACCGTCAGAACGGGATTCAGCGAGGTCATCGGCTCCTGGAAGATCATGCTCATCCGTCCGCCCCGGATGTGCCGCATCTCCTTCTCCGGAAGCGAAAGGAGATCCTGCCCGAGGAACCGGACTCCGTTCGCCTCCAGATGCGCGATCCTCTCCGGGAGCAGCCGCATCACCGACAGACTGGTGACGGACTTGCCTGACCCGGATTCTCCCACCAGCCCGAGTGTCCGGCCTTCCAGGATCTCCAGATCGATATCTCGAACGGCGTGAACCGTTCCTTCCTCCACCTGGAACTGAGTCCGGAGGCCTTCGATCTTAAGGACGGTCTTTGGGGGCGCATTCACGGAGCAAGGCTCCCGGGTGATGAGGATACCGGACGGTGCGAGGGGGCAGAATAGAGTCGAGGGAATGGGGTGTCAATCGGGGGGAGGAGGGTCCCGACGGGAGCGCCGCCCGGCTTCGCCCGCACCGACGCAACTCAGGCAGTGACGGGGAGTTGTGGCTGCTTGACACCCCTGAGGGGCTTCGCTATAGTGGCCGCGCGTCTTATGGATTGATGTGCGTTTCTCCTGTCTTGCCAAGGGGTTGCGCCGTTTGGAAGGGCGCAACCGAAGGCTCGCCGAGGCGCAGTGTTGCGTCGGCGAGCCTCCGTAGTCCGGCATGTTTCCCCGGCCTTCGCCGTGCGAGAAGGGTGACCCGATGCGCAAAGCTCACGCCATGACGGCCTTTGTCCTTCCAATCCTCGCCGCCCTGTGTCTCTCGGGCGCCGCGCCGGTTCAGGCTCAGGGCGTCACCGGGAGTATCCGGGGGGTCGTGCTGGATGACTCGACGGGCAAGCCTCTTGCCTACGCCAATGTCGTCGTCAAGAACACAGCGCGCGGTTCGCTCGCCCGGGACGATGGCTCCTTCGCCATCTCGGAAGTTCCCGTGGGCACTCATGTTGTGCGCGTCGTTATGATGGGCTTTGAGTCTCTGGAGGTGGCGAATGTGCGCGTGGACGCCAACCGCACCACCCCACTGGAGATTCGGCTTGAGGAGTCGGTGGTTCTGGAAGTGGATGTCGTCGACATTCGCACGGACGCCTACGATGTCCTGAAGAAGGAAGAGTCCGCCTCCATTCAGTCGTTCAAGCAGGATGAAGCGAAGATCCGTGCCATCAACACGGTGGAAGAGGCCATCGCCACGCAGGCGGGCGTGACCTCTCTCGGCGGAGAGCTTTTCGTGCGTGGAGGGCGGTCTGGCGAGATCAAGACCTATGTGGACGGAATGCCCGTCTCGGATGCATTCGCCGGGTCTTCCGGCGGCACGATGGAAGTGTCGCTTCAGTCGCTTTCGGAACTGAACATGATTTCGGGCGGCATGGATGCGGAATATGGAAACGCTCAGTCCGCGGTCATTCAGATCAAGACCAAGGAAGGCACGGAGAAGTACACGGGGCAGTTCAAGTTCATGACGGACGACTTCGGCGCGCCGGACAAGACCTACTTCAACTACGACAGCTTCTCGTTGGGTTTCGGAGGCCCCGTTCCCTTTACGGGCAACCGCCTGCGGTTCTATGCATCGGGAGAGGGCACCTTTTCGGATACTTACCTCCGGACACTGGAGGAGAGACCCGCACAGAAGCTGACATTCAACGACTGGGAACTGGCCAGTTTCCGGGATCGGAAGCGAAACCTTCTGTCCGGGCAGGGGAAGCTCACCTATGTACTCCCCGGAGCCAAGAAGATATCCGGCGAGGTTCTCTTCTCCAGCAGTCGCAGGGACTGGTATCACCACGGGTTCAGCCGCGTCGGGTACTGGTCGGAGGATCTTGAGCACTGGTGGCATGCCCCGCTGGACTCCACCTACACCTATTACAACGGGCCTGCGCACCTCACCGATCAGACGACGAAGATCAACCAGTACAAGCTGTCGTACACCCACCCCGTGAGTGAAGGGTCCTATTTCAAGACGCGAGTCGCCTACTTCAAGACGCGCTATCACGAGGATGTCGGAGGGAAGAGCCCCGGGGAGTATGTTCCGTTCCGGGGAAACGATCGGGAGCGGGATCCGGAGAACCTCTTCTATGCGATCTCAGGAGACTTCCCCGACTGGACAGAGCGGGAATCGCTGCAGATTACCTGGAGGTCGGATTACCAGGTCAAGGTTGGGGACACCCACGAGTTCAAGACGGGCGCCACGCTGGACTACTACGACCTCTCCAAAGACGATCGGTATGCCCCCTCCGAGGACAACGATCAGGGGAGTTCTCCCAATCAGTACTCTGAGCGCGCCATGGGCGGCGTGTTCTATGTGCAGGATCGGCTTCGTTACAAGAAATCAATGGTCATGAACCTTGGCCTGCGGTTTGACTTCTTCGACCCTGGGGAAAGCGCCATCCGTCTTGCCAATCAGCGTGTGCTTGCCCTCCAGAGGCCCACGCAGGGGACATCTCTTCTGGAGCGCTGGCGAGCACAGGTTTCTCCGCGAGTGGGGATGTCGTATCCCATTTCTGATCGGGATGTTCTCCACTTCCATTATGGTCGCTTCTTCCAGTTGCCGAATCTGGAGTGGATCTTCGACTACAGCGACAATCCCGCGCCCGGAAACCAGACTGTGGGCAACGCTTTCCTGGAGCCGGAGACCACCATTTCCTATCAGTTCGGCGTTCGGCGTCAGCTCAGCGACGAGGTCTGGGTGGACGGGTCGGTCTTCTTCAAGGACATCTTCGGGCTGACCGGGGCGGAAGCGCTGGAAGCCGAGAACGAAACGGAGCAGGACGCCTTCGCCCCATTTGTCTTCATCAACAAAGACTACGGTTCCGTTCGTGGGCTGGAGCTGACGCTGGAGAAGCGGTTCTCCCACTACTGGAGAGGAGGACTCGCCTACACGCTGTCCAAGGCGACGGGCTCTTCGTCCGATGTCCTGCAGGCGGTGGTGGTGTCCGGGGAGGCCGCAGACCGGGAGCCGATCAAGGAGATCCCGCTCGACTGGGACCGGAGCCATGTCTTCAACATGTACCTGTACCTCTCCGATCCGGGCATCTGGGGTGTCAACGCGGACTTCTCCATCGCATCGGGTTCCCCGACTACACCCAAGCGACTTGGGGATCGGATTGTGCGGGCCGAGTTCTTCAACTCCATCCGGCTTCCGTACACCATGTACTTCTCCATGAAGGCGAACAAACAATATTCGCTGTACGGGCAGGAGTTCCGGCTCTTCGTTGAGGGGAGAAACCTCCTGGACCGCAAGAATGTCGTGACGGTGACACCCTACATTTCCCCGTCGCCGGCCAACTCCTACTATCAGGAGTACTTCACCGAGTTCGGAGAACTGGGCGGGGCGTACAACCTTCACGACACCATGGGAACCCCGGACGACATTCTGGTCCCGCTGAATGATCCGCGGGTATACGGTGAGCCTCGCTCCTTCCGCTTTGGCGTGGCATATGAGTGGTGATCTGATGAGAGGATGGGGAGTGGAGAGCCAGAGGAGTAGAACTTGCAGTAGCGGGGGAAGTCCCTTTGCCAGGTGCGTGGGAGTCTTGTGCCTGATCGCGGGCCTTCTTTCTGTCGGGCAGACGGCTGTGGCACGCGTGGTCCCGGAGAACAGTCCGCAGCTTCCGCCTTATCGCATCGATGAGTTTGCAGGTTGGTTCCACGATGCTGGAAACCTGCTCCTGCATGTGTCCAACCGTGGACGCTTCGGTCGTGGCAGCGCAGACCTCACGAACCCTTCGGGGGAGTGGCCCGCAGGATCGAACAACGAGTACCTGTACGCGGCGGGTCTCTGGATCGGCGGGGTGCTCAATCGCGGAGGCCAACCGGACACGATTGTCTCGGCCGGGCTGTACCAGTTCGGTGAATACTGGAACATGGAGAACGATGAGGGGTGCGGCAGTCCTCCCTCGGGGATTTGTGAGACCTTTGAGGGTGCCCCTTCCGGACTGCGAGGGTTTGATGACGACGGAGACGGCACGGCAGACGAGGACGGACTGGACGGGCAGGACAACGACTTCGACGGTCGCATAGACGAGGACTTCGCCGGGATTTCCCAGCAGATGTTCCGAACCGTTTACTACGATACTTCCACCTTCGCGAATCAGTTCTGGTCGGACCCGGCTGACTTCCATGAACCGCTTGGGCTCCGCATTCAGCAGGAGAGCTATGTCTGGACGGACCCTCAGTTTGACGACTTTGTCGGGATTGAGTTCACCGTCACGAACATCTCTCAGGTGATGGACGGAGTGGGCTGGGATGTGGAAAGTGCCTATCTGGGCTTCATGGTGGATGGCGATATCGGGATCGACGATCAGGATCTCAAGTACTGGGAAGACGACCAGTCGGGTTTCGCCACGCTGGACACGCTCATCGCTCCCACCGGAGATGAGGACCCTCTTCGGCTGAAGCTCACCATGGGCTACACCTTCGACGAGGTGGGTGGAGACAATGCAAACGATGATGTCCCGGGGTATGTCGGGGTTCTGTTCCTGGGGCACACCGTAGACGAATCGGGTGGGGCTCCCGAGGATCTCTTCGCGCCGGAGTCTGTGCGGATTCATGCCTACCGCGTCTGGTCGGGCGGAGATCAGGACCCTCGCGATGATGTGGACCGCTATCGATTCCTTCGCGGCAACAGCGACACTCGCCCGACGATTGATGCGAATACGGGCAAGCCGGATGACTACCGATTCCTGGTGTCCGCCGGGCCCTTCGCCAAGATTCCTCCCGGCTCCACGCTGACATTCCAGGTGGCGTTTGTATGCGGTGAGATGCTGGAGAGCTTCGACGCGGGAGGGGAGACGATTCGCAAGCCCGACTTCACGAATCCCATCCAGGCGCAGCGCGTGTACAATGGCTTCATTGACGATCAGGGAGAGGTGATTCACTGGGCCACCAGTTCTCCACCCCCTCCCCCGAATGTCCGCCTTCAGGCCGGCGATCAGTATGTGAGCATGGAGTGGGATGATTTCCCGGAGGGAGTGCCGGACCCGCTGACCCGGGAGATCGACTTTGCAGGCTATCAGGTCTGGAAGGCGGAAGGATGGAGGCGAGAAGCCAACATCCCGTCAGACGCCATGTGGAGATTGATCGCGGACTTCGACAGTACCGAGTTGGCCAAGATTGATACGGGGCTGAGTGGAGTGGGCATGTACCGCTTCGTGGATACCCGCGTTCACAATGGCTTCTGGTACTGGTATGCAGTAACGGCCTATGACCGCGGCGTCTACACCACGGAGATCGACAGCTTGACCACCCCCGGAAGTCCGGAAACCACCAGGGTCCGGACAGTGGAGCCGAAGTTCGGGAAGTACTCACAGAACATGGCCAAGGTCATGGCCGGTTGGTCGGCAACGCAGACCCTCGACGAAGTGGCGGTCGTCCCGAATCCGTATTATCTCGGAGCGGAGTGGGATCTGGAGGAAACGGACTTTGAGCCTACGGGTCGTCGACTTCGGTTCATCAACCTTCCCCCGCGAGCGACCATCCGCATCTTCTCGCTTTCCGGAGATCTTGTACAAACGATCGAACACCATGGCGGGGATGGGCGAACGGGGGAGTATGAGTGGACGCACTCCAACCTGATTTCGATGAACAACCAGGATACCGTCAGCGGCATTTATCTCTATCATGTGATCACGCCCGGCGGGCAGGAGACCATTGGCAAGTTCGCCGTGATCCGTTAGCTTGTTCGCGGATTGTGGACGGTGTTCCCCCGAATGTGGGAACTGTTCCGGGTCGACCGGTAAGGGAGGTTTCATCTTGAAGACGCGCCTGTGTGTGGCGATTGCCGCAGTGGCCATTCTGTCCGCCCCTTCGGCGGATGCGGCCAAGATCTTCAAGAAGGTGGGTACAGCAGGGGCCCAGTTCTTGAAGATAGGTGTCGGCGGCCGGGCTGTTGGGATGGGGGAGACCTTCGTCGCGGTGGCGGACGACGCCAGTTGCATTTTCTGGAACCCTGCCGGCGTGGCTCGAATCACGCGCGACGGGACCAGTCGTGTTTCGCTGAACCATAGTTCCTGGCCCGCGGACATTTCCCACGAGTTTGTCGGCTATGCATTCACTTACCACGGCCTTCCCGGCGCCTTCGCGTTCAGTTCGACGGTTCTGCAGATGGACCCCATGGCCATTCGCACCGCATACAGTCCGGAGGGAACGGGCCGGAACTTCGATGCCGGTGACTTCAACCTGGCGTTGACCTGGGCGCGCAATCTCATCGACCGGTTCTCCTTTGGCCTGACGGCCAAGTACATTCACATGGGGCTCGCCGATGCCAATGCGGACGGCGTGGCCGTGGACCTTGGGACGCTCTATTTCACAGACTACAAGACCATCCGGATCGGAATGGCCATCCAGAACCTGGGGCCGTCTCTCCGGTTCCTCGAACAGGACTTCCCGCTTCCCACGATGTTCCGCGTGGGCACGGCGATGGATGTCTACTCCAGTGCGAATCACAACCTTCTGGCGGCGGCGGAGTTCGATCACCCGTCCGACAACGCGGAAAGGGCGAGCGTCGGAGCAGAATACACGCTGAAAGCCTTCGAACCCAATGTCACGCTGCAGATCCGTGGCGGCTATCGCTACAATCGTGACGAGGAGGGTCTCGCGGGTGGGTTCGGCGTGGAGTTCCCTACCGGTTCGGCGTCATGGATGCGGGTGGACTACGCCTACTCGGACATGAAGTTTCTGGTGGGAACCCACAAGGTCTCGGCAGAACTTCGCTTCTGACCCCAGGTTGGCCCGGTGCGGTCACCCGGGGGATGTGCCAGAGTTCGGAGTCATGTGAACGATGCGCGCGCGCCCCATTTCTCTCCTGAAATGCAGTCCGGTTCTGTTGCTGGCCGTTGGGCATTTCGCCCTCCCGGCCGCGGCGGGAGTGTCGGGGAGTGCCTCCTCCGGTGAGATTGCCTTCTATGCGCGAACGGCCCTGTTTCGCGTCGCCGGCGAACTCGTGGAGGCGGAGTTTCACATATCTGTCAGCAACGATCAGATCACCTTTCGCCAGACAGGCTCCACCCATGAGGCCGACCTCCGACTGACGATCGCGGTTCTTGACCACGACGGCACCACGGTCCTGAGCAGAGAGTCGAAGCTCTGCCCGGTGGCTTCCGAGAGACTGGACACGACCGACCGGGGGATTCTGCAGACGATCATTGACCGCGCTCTTCTGGAGCCCGGAGAGTATTCCCTGCGGATCCGGATGGAGGACTATGCTTCCTCCAAGCCGGGTCTTCTCTACATGATTCGTGGAGGCGGGCACCGAACCGGCCAGTTTGAGAGTCGGTTTTCAGTACCGGATCCAGGAAAGGAGAGCCTGGCTCTCTCCAGCTTGGTTCTGGGAACGGTTCGCCGACTGGATACCGTAGACTCCGGGGCCTGGCGGCACGGGACGAACCTGGAGCCAAGCCCGTCCGGGCGGTTCGGTCTTTTTGCTCCAAGACTCAGCCTCTTTGCGGAGGTCTACTCTCCCGAACCGTCTTCGGAGTCTCCGGGCTTCATTGTGCGCATCCGGATTCTGGATGCGGCGGGGCAGGAATTGCTGGCGAGAACGCGTCGTGTTCGGCCGTCGTCGGGCGCGTGGATTGTCATGGAGGAACTGGACCTGCTTGCGATCACCCCGGCGGGCCTCTATGAGGCGGAACTGACGCTCCGCGACCCCGACTCCGGCAGGATTGCATCCGCCCGGAGTCCGTTCGAGGTGATGTGGAGGGCCGAGTCCTGGACCCGCGAGGAAGAGGAAGTCCTCCGGGAGCTGACGCTGATCCTGTATCCGGGAGAACTGCGGCAGTATGAGGGGTTGTCTCCTGCGGGAAGGGAGTACTTTCTGAACGAGTTCTGGAGAGGGTTGGATCCGTCGCCGGGAACTCCGGAGAACGAAATCCGCATGCAGTTCCGCAGCCGGATCGACTTTGCGGACCGCAACTTCAGTTCGACCCTGGAGCGGGGAATACTCACCGACCGGGGCCGTGTCTTTGTCCGGTATGGGGAGCCGGATGATCGGATCACCGAATACTCGTCATCAGGATTTCGGGAAGACGGCCTTCGCGAGCAGGTGACGAATCCGGGGGAGAGGATCGCACTGCAGTCGCTGCCCTCCGCGGAGTTTCGTGGCCGGGGAGATCCTTCGGATGAGCTTTCCCGATCCCTCAGCTCCCAGAGGGGGGGGACCACGATCAAGAGCAAGGAACTCATCGTCTGGATCTACGATGGTCCCGGGCAGGAACTGCGAGACCGCCGAACCGTGGATCAGCGTGCGCACCGAGGGTTGAAGTTCATATTCGCGGACGAATTCGGGAGCGGTGATTTCCATCTTGTGTCCAGCGAGGGAGGTCCCGGGCACTGACGGGCCTTTGAGGCGCGTTCTCCAAAATCCGGGTTGACACTCTGAGAAATCGGGCAATAAGATGCCTAACCCATTTAGTCTTGGTGGCTTGAAAACACTCAGCGGCTCCGGGAACGGTTTTGGGAAACGGAGCAAATGATGCGGACCCGGGTATTCTCCGAGATCCTCTCGTCAGCCCTGGTTCCATGTCGAAGGAGAACCATCGAAATGCGAAAGGTGCGGAAGCAGATCCTCTCGATCGGTGCGGCCCTCGCGCTTTGCGGGATCACCGGCGTTACGGTCGTCGCCCAGGAGGGTGGCGCCGACGCTCCCGGCGACAGCGCGACTCTCGCAGCCGCGCCTGTGGACTCCGCTGCGGTAGATTCGGCTGCGGTTGATTCTCTGGCGTGGGGCAGCGGCTTTGATGATCTGGATGTGGTCGAAGAAGTCGGCGGCAGCCCGGGGTTCCTGGAGAAGTTCGCGGGAAGCGGGGCGGTAGAGTACTTCCAGAAGGGCGGCAAGTTCATGTGGCCGCTCCTGATCCTGCTGATTGCAGGTGTGGCTTTCATCATTGAGCGGTTCTGGACGCTCAGCCGAGCGCGGACCAACATCCGCACTCTCATGAACGGAGTGATCACCACTTTGCGCACCGAGGGCGTGGAGGCCGCTGCTGCGCTTTGCGAGAAGACGCGTGGGCCGATCCCCGCCATTTTGCACGCGGGTCTTCGGCGAGCCACCGTGAGTGTGGAAGCCACTGAGAAGGCCATCGAGAGCGCCGGTGTGATCGAACTCTCCTTCCTGGAAAGAGGGTTGCTGGCCTTGGGAACCATCGCGAATGTCGCGCCGCTTCTCGGTTTCCTCGGGACGGTCTCGGGGATGGTCTCTGCATTCGACGCGATTGCCGCGGCGGATCAGGTCAACGCGAAGCTTGTGGCCAGCGGGATTTCCGAAGCACTCCTGACGACCATGGCCGGGCTCGTGATCGCGATCCCGATGTCCATCTTCCACAACTACTTCGTCTCGCAGATTGATCGCTTCGTGATCGAGATGCAGGAGACCTCTGCGGATCTGGTGGACACACTGGTGGATCTCGGGCTGGAGCGGTCAGCTGCCGAGTAGTCCGACAGCCTTCGGCGGGGTGCGGGGCGTTGCCTCCCCCCGCCACGAGGAGCACGCGTCATGGCGGTGAAGTTCAAAAGACGGAAGCGAACGGATGACGACATCTCGACCGCGTCGATGTCCGACATCGCGTTCCTTCTGCTGATTTTCTTCCTGGTGAGTACCATCTTCAATGTCGAACAGGGGCTGCCCATGCAGCTTCCCGGTCAGGCTTCGGAGACGGCGACCATCTCCCAGAAGAACATCCTGAAGATCAAAGCTCAGGCCAACAATCTGATCTATCTGGACGGCGCGGGGATTCCGGTTTCGGGCATCGAAGCGGAGGTGCGAAGACGCATCGGGGAGAATGAAAAGCTCGTCATTCAGCTGGAGATTCACCCCGACGCATTCTATGGCACCATGGTGGACATTCTGGATGAACTCCGCCTTGCGGATGCGGCGAAGATCTCCATCAAGGGAATGGAAGTGGTGCAATAATGGCCAAGTTTTCGAGGAAGTCCAATGTCGGCCAGAACATCCCGACCTCCTCGATGGCGGACATTGCCTTTCTCCTGCTGGTGTTCTTCATGGTCACCACCATCTTCAAGCTGGAGGATGGTTTGCCTGTCGAGATGCCCAAGGCGGAAGCCGCGGTGAAGGTGCCGCGCGAGAGGGTTTCTCACATATGGATCGACCGGGCTTCACAGATCAGCATCAATGACAAGATCGTTGCCGTGGATCAGGTGGAAGGGCTCGTCTATATGAAGCTCGTGGCGAATCCCGCGCTCATCGTGGCGTTCAATACCGACAAGCAGACTCCCTTTCGGGTAGTGGACCAGGTGATGGAGCAACTGAAGCTGGCCAACGCCACTCGGGTCTCCTTCACGACCGATTTTGAGAAGGAAGGGGGCTGATTCCGTGTCCGCGACCGCCAATGTCCGGTTCAAGGATCAGTACCGCAAGTACTTTGATGTCGCGCTGGCGATCTCGCTGGGCATGCACCTGCTTGTGTTCGCTGTCTGGGGTGAAATCAACATCACTCCCTACAGGATGGTGACTGAGGAGCTGGAGGTTATCGAGCTCCCTCCGGAGATCGAGATCCCGCCGCCGCCTAAGGAGATCCAGCGCCCGAAGATTCCGGTCGAGGCCATTGACGAGAGCGTGGACGAAGAAGAGACGATTGAGGACACCGCGCTGGACCTTGATGATCTTCCTCCTCCGCCTCCTCCTCCGCCTGCGTCGCAAGAGTTCTATGTTTTTGACAAGATGCCCAAGGTGAAGAAGCGCGTAATCCCGGAGTATCCGGATCTGGCGCGTCGCGCGGGGATTGAGGGTGAGGTTCTGCTGAAGGTCACGATTGATGAGCGAGGCAAGGTCATGCATGTGACGGTCGTCAGGTCCGATGCAGAGATCTTCAACGATGCCGCGATTCGAGCGGTCAAGAAGTGGCGCTTCATTCCTGCGGAGCAGAGTGGCAACCCCGTGAAAGCCACGATCGTGATCCCGCTGAGCTTCACCTTCAACAAGTAGTGTGCACAGCCGACGAGGACGCGGCTGTGCATGGCAAGGTGAATAAGCCAGGGGGTGATCTCATGACATCGGCCGACCTCCAGCCACCGACAGCGGAAGAGACTTCTCCCGGGATTGGGTGGGCAATCCTGCGTGAGCTCGTCCGATCTCCGACCGTCGCGTTTGGCGCGCTGGCCATTCATCCGTTCTGGATTCCGTCGCTTCTCGTCTGTGTGCTTCTCCTGGGAGCCGGGCAGGGAGTGCAGTACCAGGAATCGCTGCGTTTTGGCCGAGAAGTCCAGGAAAGCGCGCTTCAGAGGTTCGACCTGCCTGAAGAGGATGTGGAGGCCGCCATGGCGGCGCTGCCGGATCCGGAGAACCTCACCGCGGCCGACTATGCCAAGGGTGTCGGGCAGGGCGTGCTTTCGACGCTGGTCTTCGGCTTTCTCGGGGCCGTGCTACTCCATCTGGGGGTGAAGGTGGCCGGAGGGGATCCGGCCTTTGGAGGAAGCCTGGCGCTCTTTTTCCTCGCTTGGACGGTCAGCTGCGTCGGGGTTCTGGCGCATGGCTTGCTGGCAAGTCTGAGCGGAACCCTCGAGGTGGCCTTCAGCCCGGCCCTGATTCCGGGCGTGGACTTCCACTCGTGGACGGGGATCTTCCTGGACTTGTTCGATGTATTCTCCCTTCTGAATCTCTGGTTCCTCCTGCTTGGAGTGATGGCGGTGCACGGACTCTCTCGCGGGACAGCAAGGTGGGTCTGCGGGTCGTACTGGGTTTTCAAGGCGCTTCTCGTGTTCTCGTCTCGCGCCGCGACCGCCTGGATGCAGGGAACCCTCTAGGCGATGGCATTCACGGAACCTCCGTGCTCTCATGTCCGTAGTCATCCAATGCGTGCGAACGAAAGTCTGCAGCGATCGGGAGGTCACCCTTGAAGCGCACTCTTCAGCTCATTCTGTTTGGCACCCTCTTCTCCGCGGTTCTTCAGTGCGTGGTGACGGACTCCGCCGCGATCACGCTGACCGAATGCAGGGGCCTGGCGCTCAAGCGGAATCTCAGTGTTCGGTCGGCGCGGGCGGATGTTCAGTCGGCGAAGGCCAGTGTGTTGGGGGCGCGGTCCGCATACCTGCCGCGGCTTTCCATGAGCGGCGGGTGGACCCGCTATGAGGAGAAGTCGTTCTTCATGCAGGGTGGGGATTTCGAGATAGACGATCAATCTTACCGCCTCAGCGGAAACGCCTCCCTGACGCTCTTCGACGGAATGGGCAGACTGTCCGGATACCGAGCTTCCCTCGCCCGAAGAACAGGGGCGACCGAGGCGCTGCGCTCCGCGGCTCAGGAAGTGGCGTACGAGACCGAGCGTCTCTTTGTGGAGGCGCTGCGGAGCGATGCACTTCGCGAAGTGAATGAAGAAGCCGTGAGGCTTTCCGCGGAGCAACTGAAGAAGACCCGCGCCATGCTGGACCTGGGAGCCGCGACCCGGGCGGATGTCTTCAAGGCCGAAGTGGACCACTCGAACAATCAACTCGCGCTCCTTCGCGCCAAGCGGGACCGTCGCCTTGCGACCGCGGGCCTGGCGTCGTTCGTCGGGCTGGATCCTCTGGAGGATCTGGAACTTCTGGACGATGCTCCCCCCGCGGAGGACTTGCCAGTGCTCGGCGATGCTGTGAAGGCAGCCCGGGCCTCGCACCCGCGTCTCGGAACCGCTCGGGCGGGGGTGGGCGCGGAGAGGTGGGGCGTGCGCTCCGCTCAGTCGGGGTTTTTCCCGTCGCTCAATCTCTGGAGCGGGATCAGCTATCAGGATACAGAGTGGAGCGCCCTCAACGATGAGCGTACCGAATGGAGCTATGGCGTCAGTCTGGACTTCACGGTCTTCGACGGGTTTCTGACCACAGCCGGCGTCCGGCAGGCCCGCTCGTCGTTGCTTTCCTCGGAAGCTGCGGTGGAGAGCGCGGAGAGAGAGGTCGTTCTGGGGGTTCACTCCGCGCATCTGGATGTGGAGATTGCGCGGGAGTCCATTGGCGTGGCCGGGAGCGGAGTACGCTCAGCGGAAGAAGATCTCCGACTGGCGCAGGAGCGCTTCAAACTCGGGGAGGGGACCATACTGGAAGTGATCGACGCGCAGGTGAACCACACGCGGGCTCGCACCAGCCTGGTTTCCGCCACCTATGATCTCCGCCTTGCTCAAGCCGGATTGCGCCGGGCCATGGGAAGTGCGGTGCGTTCCGAGCCGTCCCCATGAGTCTGATCGAGATTCGCGACGTCACGAAGCGGTACGACATGGCGGCCGAGACCATCTTCGCGCTGGACGCCGTTTGCCTTGCGATCACTTCCAACGAGTATGTGGCAATCATGGGACCGTCGGGTTCCGGGAAGTCCACACTGATGAATATCGTAGGATGCCTGGATCGTCCGAGTTCCGGCCAGTACACACTGGCCGGGAAGCTCGTCTCGGATCTGGAGGATGACGAGTTGGCCCGAATCCGGAATCAGGAGATCGGGTTCGTGTTCCAGACATTCAATCTGCTCCCGCGTTCGGATGCGTTCCACAATGTCGAACTTCCGCTCATCTACGCGGGCGTTTCGCCCCGGGAGCGTCGGGAGCGAGTCATGCAGGCGCTGGAGGAAGTGGCCCTTGCGGATCGCGCGGATCATCGCCCCAGCGAGTTGTCCGGCGGGCAGCGGCAGCGCGTCGCAGTGGCCCGGGCACTGGTGAACTCTCCGTCCATCCTTCTGGCGGATGAACCCACCGGCAACCTGGACTCGCGTACGGGTCAGGAGATCATGCAGTTGTTCGCCGAGTTGCATTCCGCGGGTCGAACACTGGTGGTCGTGACTCACGAGGAGTCGATCGCAAGGAGAGCCGGGCGGGTTGTGCGCCTGCGCGACGGGAAGATTGAATCAGACGCGCCCCCGCCTTCCCGGAGCGTATCTGAACCCCCCTCTGTGGAGAGCGAATGATTGTGAAGTGCTGGAGGCGCGCCTGCCGAGGTGTCCTCATTGCGCTCCTTGTTCTCTTTCCCTGTCGGGGGATTCCTCAAACCAGCACTTCACTCTTCGTTGAGGACGATCCCGCATTCGCTCTGGAAGTGAGTACCCGCCCGGGCATTCATGCCGACGGTACGGTGGAGGTCCGCTGGGCCATCCCGTACCTGGGCCTGCTCTTCGCTCCAGTGGATGGGGGAGGGCAGCTTGCACGGTACGATGTCGTGGTGGTGGTCGAGAGAAAGGGCCGCCAGCTTGCGGGCACCGTGCTGGAGTCGGAGGCGCGGGCCGCGAATCGGCAGGACACCTTCAGCCGTGCTTTGGAAGCCCGGGGAGACTACTCGTTCGAGGTGTCCCCGGGAAAGTGCCGTGTTCGGGTGACGGTGACGGATCGGGGCAGCGGATCCTCGTGCCGCATCGAAGAGGAGGTTCGTGTTCGCAAGAGGACGGGCCCTCTGCGAGTGAGCGCCCCGGGATTCGTGCGCACACCGGATGGTGTGCGTGCGTCGGACATCCGGCGCGAAGTGCGGATGGGGGAAGAGGCGTATCTCTGGAGCATCGACATCGCGGGAGATCCCGGCCAAAGTCCTGTATGGCGAGTCCGGTGGGGCTTCTCGGCAGTCGGGCGAGGGAATCTCGCGGAGGGAGACACCACGGTCATCCCCGCCGTGGGCGCCACGCAAGCGTCGCTGGATGTTCGGGTTCCTACGGCGCGACTGGTGCCGGGAACGAACCGTCTGATCGTGGAAGTGACGGAGCAGACGAGTCGCGTCACCGAGCGCACCGAAGCACTGCTGATGGTGGTTCCGGGACCGGGTTGGCCGGGGGGGTATCCCGAGGATGCTGTCCGGCTTCTCATGATTCTCGGCGACATGGACACGGCCCACGCGATTCGAACCGGAGAGAGGGCGGAATGCTCGGAACTTCTCGAAGCGTACTGGATGGCGAAGGATCCGCTGCCGTCCACACCGGAGAACGAGTTTCGCGACGAGGTGTTCCGGCGTATCGCCATTGCGAACGACCTTTTTGTGGAGTGGGGGGAGCGTACGGGATGGAATACGGATCGCGGGAGCATTCTTGTGAAGTACGGAGAACCGGACGAACGCATCACCCGGGAAGGGCAGACGATGGGCGGGCACCCGGTGGAAATCTGGGAGTATCGTTCTCCGCGGAGGAGGTTCCTCTTCGTCGATTCCTCAGGAACGGGCGATTTCATTCTGGCGGGGGATGGTTACTAGCCCTTCTGATTTCGGCGGTCGGGTGCGCGCCGGATTCGGGTTCCCTTCCCGCGGATGAACTTCGTCTCGCGTGGAGTTCCGGCCCCGCGACGCTGGATCCTGCGCGCGCGGTCGATGTTGTGGGAGGTCAGGCGCTCGCCATGCTCCACGAAGGCCTCGTCGCGTTTGATGGCGGGGGGGAGATCGTCCCGTCGCTCGCGCGGGCATGGGAACTCTCCGATGACGGACGACTCTATCGCTTTCATCTGGATCCGGAGGCCCGCGCATCGGATGGTTCGTCGATCACCTCCGCGGATGTGATCCGCACTTTCGTGCGCCTTCTCGACCCGCAGACGGCCTCGCCGCGCGCGTGGGTTCTGGATCGCGTGAAAGGCGCAGCCCGCTTCCACGCCAACGGAGGCGATCCCCCCGAAGGTCTGCGCGCGCCGGCCCCGGATATCGTGGAAGTAGAGCTTGCCGAAGCATCCGCGGCGTTCCTGGGGCTGCTGGCCATGCCGAACGCGGTGGTTCTTCCGGTAGACGGTGGGGAGTCAGGGGCGGTATCCACCGGTCCGTGGGTTCTGAAGGAGCGAGTGGGCGACTCGCATCTATCGTTCGTGCCAAACCCGTACTGGCACGGGCGCGCACCCGCATTCCGCGCTGTCACCGTCCGGATTCTGCCAGAGGACTTCACGCGCGCCGCTGAGTTTGAGGTGGGGCGCCTGGACATTCTGGAGATTCCCCCGTCGGTCTCGGACAGGTGGTCCTCTTCTCCGCCGGGCGGGGCCACCATCGCGCGGCGTGTGGCACTGGTTGTGGAGTATGTCGGGTTGAACAACGACGACCCCGTTCTTGCGGATGTCCGGGTGCGTCGCGCGCTCAATCATGCCGTGAACGGGGACCTGATCCTGTCGACCCTCCTTGGCGGCCGGGGGGTCCGGGCGACGGGAGCGGTTCCGCCGGGTCTTCCGGGTGGAGGCACCGGCGAAGCGTGGTCCTACGACCCTGCCCGGGCGCGGGAACTTCTGGCCGAGGCGGGCGTTTCCAGCGACTGGGTTCTGGAGATGTGGCAGCGTCCGTCTCCGAGAGTATCGGCGATTCTGGAAGCGGTGCAGGCGGATCTGGCAGCGGTCGGGGTCCGTTCGGTGATCCGAAGGCGGGACTGGAATGCGCTGAAGGCCTCCATCGACCGGGGGTTGGCCCCGGCCTTCTTCATCAACTGGTATGCGGATTATCCGGACGCGGAGAACTTCCTCCAGCCGCTCTTCCATTCGGACAATGTCGGCGGCGGGGGCAATCGGGCTCGCTTCCGGGATGACGGGGTGGATCGTCTCCTGGCGGAGATGGATCTCGAGCGGGATCCCGCCCGAAGAGCTCAGCGGATCGCCCGGGCAGATCGCACTGTTCACGCGCTGGCGCCGTGGATCTACCTGTGGCATCCGGTGCTGGAAGTGGCGGTCTCGGATCGCGTCCGTGGGTTCTCCCCGCGGCCCGTTCCATCTTCCGAGCGCTGGCTGGATGTGCGCCCGGTGAACTCTGCTGCAGGAGGAGGGGGGTGAGCTTCCTACCGCGACGCCTTCTTGCGCTTCTGCCTGTTCTGCTTGGTGTCACGCTGGTGACTTTCGTGCTGTCCGATCTCCTTCCCGGAGACGCGGCGCGCTCTCTGGCCGGGGACCGCTACCGTGAGGAGGATCTGGTCTCCATCCGCCGGGAGCTGGGGCTCGACCGCCCGGTCGCGGTGCGGTATGCGGCTTACCTGAAGGGTCTCGTTCGTGGGGACCTGGGAGATTCCTTTGCGACGGGCCGACCGGTCGCGGAGGAACTGGCGGAGCGCTTCCCGCGAACGGTGCTGCTGGCAGCCGCCGCGATGGCCTTCGCGGTGATCATGGGTCTGACTCTGGGGATTGTGGCGGCCGCGTGGCCCGGTGGGTGGCGGGATCGGCTGGCCATGGTTTTCGCGCTGGGGGGGATTTCCACGCCGGTGTTCTGGTCCGGCATTCTCCTCCTGTGGGTGTTCGCGCTGGTGCTGCGGTGGGTGCCGCCGTCCGGCTATGTGACCGCCGATCCGCGAGCGATTGTGCTCCCCGCGCTAGCGCTCGGTCTTCGCTCTGCAGCGGTTCTCGCGCGGATGACGCGGGCGAGTCTCCTGGAAGTACTGGGGAGCGACTTCATACGGACCGCCCGGGCGAAGGGTGCCACGGAGACCGTGGTGATGCTGCGGCACGCACTCCGAAATGCCCTGGTTCCAGTGACCACGCTGATCGGTCTGGACTTTGGAAGCTACCTGTCGGGGTCGGTTCTCACGGAGTCGATCTTCGCGTGGCCCGGCGTGGGGCAGTATGCCTTGCAGGCGATTCTGAGGAGGGATCTCCCGGCCATTCAGGGAACCGTGCTCTTCCTGGCGGTGATCTTCGTCGGGGTGAACCTCCTCGTGGACCTGGGGTATGGAGTGCTGGATCCGCGCATACGACGATCGTTCCACTCCGGGAGAGATTCCTGATGCGTGTCATGAGGAAGCTCGCTCGGGATTCCGGGGTCTGTGTCGGCGGAATGCTCGTGCTCGTGGTTCTCTGCGGCGCGGTCTTCGCAGGGGTGATCGCTCCGTCGGGGCCGCTGGAGTCCGATCTTCATGCACGCCTGTTGCCGCCGTCTGCGGAGCACCCGTTCGGCACGGATGGACAGGGCCGGGATGTCCTGGCGCGTACGCTCCATGGGGCGCGCCTGTCGCTGGCGGTGGGCGTGGGTGCGCGAACGCTGGCGGTGCTTGCGGGAGCGGTGCTGGGGCTCATGGCGGGTGCTCTGGGCGGGAAGGTGGACGGGCTGATTATGCGGACAGCGGATGTCTTTCTGGCGTTCCCGTCGCTTCTTCTGCTCATCGGGATCACGGCGGCGTTTGAACCGGGGCCGGGCGTGGCATTCTTCGCGCTGGCCGTGGTGGGATGGGCCGAAGTGGCACGCCTCGTGCGGGGAGAGGCCCTGTCTGTTCGCGGGAGGGAGTTCGTCGTCGCTGCGAGAGCACTGGGGATGACACCTCTCCGCGTGATGTGGCGCCATGTCTTTCCGAACTGCGCGAGCCCGCTCATCATCTCTTTCAGCATGGGGGTGGCGACCACAATCCTCGCGGAGGCGAGCCTCTCGTTTCTGGGGCTTGGCGCGCAGCCCCCGATGGCCAGCTGGGGCGCGATGGTGGCGGCAGGGAAGGAGCACATGACCGCAGCCCCGTGGATTGCGCTCTTCCCGGGTGTGTTTCTGGCGGCGACTGTGCTGGGACTCAACCTCGTGGGCGACGGGGTTCGGGATGCGCTGGATCCCAGGACTGAATCAGGACCGGGAACTTCAGGAGGGAGGCCCGCGTAGTTGGATGCGAGACTTGCCAGCGTGCGGCGAGTGGTACAGTCTGGTCAGTGGGAAGAGGAAGGTGATCGAATGCGTAAGTTTGAAAAGAGTTCGTCGGACAGGGTGATCGTGGGTGTTTGTGGTGGACTGGCCCGGTCGATGGGATGGAATGCGGATCTTCTCCGAGTGGCGTGGATTGTGCTGGCCACGGTGGGGGGAATGGGGATTGCCCTCTATCTGGCCGGGTTCCTGCTGGCCCCCCGGGAAGAGGAAGTGGAGGTGGAGCCGCCGCCCGAACTGGATCGAGCCCGGACCGGAGGGTTTGCACTGGTCGCGCTTGCGGCGCTGTTTCTTGCATGGCTGCTGGGTCTGGTCTCGCCGTGGTCGGTGTTGTTCGGCGGGGTCTTTCTGCCGCTGATCGGGGGGGTTCTCCTGGTGGGTGTGGGGCTGGCCCTGATCTTCCCGGGCGTTCGGAATCGTACGGGGCTTGCAGGCCGCAGCCCGCTCCTGCGTTCCCGGTCGGACCGGATGCTGGGCGGAATCGCCGGAGGCCTGGCCGCCCACATGGGCGCGGACTCCAATGTCCTCCGACTGGCAATGGTGTTGGCGGGGCTCCTGAGCGCCGGGTTTGTCGCCGTGGTCTATGTCGCACTCCTGCTGGTGCTCCCGGAGGAGTCCGAAGATCTGCACACGGTTGAGTCCTTTGCCTCGCCACCGGACATTCCCCGGGAACCGCCCCCGGCTCCGCCCACGCACCCGTGGAGCGGAGACATTCAAGATCCCCCGGCGGATGACCGATGATTCCTCCGAACGCGAGCGGACCATGTCCCTGATCCGGACGGTCCTGTTCGGCCTCTTCGCGTGGATGGTAGCGCGTTTCGTGCGCGGGATATTCCGTGTGGGAGCGCCCCCCCGCGAGGGAAGTGCGGAGACCGGTGGAAAGCGACTCGATCCCCGGAACGCAGTGGATGCGTCCTGGGAGGAAGTCGAGGAAGAGGAGGACTAGCCCCCCTGTCTCACCGCGGTCCGGAGCGACCTTGCGCGTGAGGAAGTGAGCGGGGTCTCCTGTTGCCGCCTCCGTTGGGGTCGAGCCTCCGTTCGGGGGGGGTAGGAGTGTATTTCTTCTTTTTCTTTCCGGTCGGCACCGAAGCCGACGGACGAGACGGGCACCCGCCGGTTGGAACCGCGTGCCTTGTATCGGTCTGCCTCCTGATCTTTGCGGCCGGTCGTGTCCTTCCCGGGCTGCACGCCTCTCTTGTTCACGCTTCCTTTCGTCCGGACTCCCCCAGCCTGACGGCCGCGGTCCTGTCCCTGTTCGTGCATGGAAACTGGTTCCATGTGCTCGGCAACGCCCTCTACCTCTGGGTGTTTGGACGCCAGATTGAATCCCGGATCGGCGTCTCCGCACTGGCGCTGCTCTTTGTGGCCGGCGGTGTCGCGGGGTGCTGGATTCAGGCAGCGATCACTCCGGTCGGGAGTCCCTCATGGACGGCACCGGTGGTGGGCGCGTCGGGCGGGGTCGCGGCATTCCTGGGTGCCGCGCTCGTCGCATTTCGCCATCGGAGAGTGCGCATTCTGTACTTCCTGTTCGCGTTGCTCCACGGGGTGA
Source organism: Gemmatimonadota bacterium (assembly GCA_030747075.1). Taxonomy (NCBI): domain Bacteria; kingdom Pseudomonadati; phylum Gemmatimonadota; species Gemmatimonadota bacterium. The sequence continues at coordinate 35,687 of JASLLL010000007.1, read as the reverse complement.
ACCGTGCGGGCGTGGCGCGAGTCGGTGTGGTCCCGGCGATTCTCGTGTGGGCGGGGCTCCAGCTGGCTCACGGACTTGTGGCTGTCGGCGGGGCGACCGGTGGAGTGGCCTGGGGTTCGCATGGCGGAGGATTCGCCGCAGGGTTGCTGATGGCGACGGTGCTCGGGTTGTCGCGTCTTCCGCGTCGGGAAGTGCATCGGGATCGTGCGCGACGCCACCTCTCGCGAGGGGAGTGGTACCCGGCAATCGGGGAACTGACCGCACACCTCTCGCAGTCTCCGGAAGACGCCACGGCGCGCGGCGAACGCGCGGAAGCGTTTCTTCTTGCGGGGCGGCCGACCGAGGCCGTGCTGGACTACCGGTTGCTGCTCAAGCGTGCCCGGCAGGATCGCGACCCCGACGCGATGGTGCGGATTCTCGATCGCACGCGCAGACACGGACTGGTCGGGGGGCTCGGCGAGGGAGTTCTCCTCCGGCTTCCGTTTGAGTTTGTGCGCATGGACTGTCCGCACGAAGCGGTGAAGGCGTGGGACATCTACCTGGAGGCGTGTCCGGAGGGAGAGGCGGTGCCGCTGGCGTGGCTGAGGCGGGGCGATCTTCTGGCGCGCTTCCCGCGAGGGCAGAAGGCGGCGGAGGAGTCCTGGCGAGTCATTCTGGAGGAACACGCCGACACCGAATGGTCGGAGGCTGCAAGAGACAGGCTGCGAAGAAGTGAGCGGGGAGGGAACGCTACTCCGCAGACATGCATCCCGAACGAGACAGCTCTTTCTGGCGGTCGGCAAGAGACTTCAGCGCGACATCCACGCGCACAGATTCACCGGCCGGGGACACGCGCTGCGTACAGGGCGGGAAGAGTCCGCGCTTTTCTGCCGTCTCCCCCTCGGCGAGGACAACGCTGAAGTCCAGGTACTGTTCCGTGTCCGGCGACTCAAACCAGAGGCTCACGGTACGGGTGGGGCCGAACAGGGGGTTCGCCTCCAGTCGATAGCGGCCGTCCGCGCCGGACAGCGTCGAGTGGATGACACGCCCGTTGCCGAAGAGCTTCACGGGAACGCCTTCCATCGGCGTCCCGAGGATGTCCGTGACCGTGCCCTCAAGCAGGAGTTGGCCGGGAGCGCCCCGCATGGAGAGGGGGCTCTCTTCGGAGAATCGGCGGGAGGCATCGGTCGGAATCGTCTGCTGGTCTCCGGAGGAACCCCGTCCGACCTCAGCGCCTGCCAGGGCGACGGAGGCGCCTGCAAGGAGGCAGGCAAGAAGAAGCACGGAGGTCGGGACCGGGAAGAGTCTGCGCATCGTTCCAGTTTCCTTTCAGGCCGGGGGGTTGCTCACCTGCGATGGGGCACGCTAATCCTGCTCCAAGGTGTTGTCAAGATGGCGGATGGCCCCTCTGGAGTCCCTGTTTGCCCTTGACGCTCCCCCGGGGGGTTCCTAGGATGCCCGAGTTGCGTTCTCAGAAGACCGGAGAGAAGGGGAGGAGTGGGCGCATGACCGAAGAACCTGTACGACCGAAGCGTCGTTTCGTCGCTTACGATGCGCTGGTCGGGGTTCTCGCCCTGATCCTGCTGGGGTTCCTCCTGACTACCATGGGCATTCGGACACGCAAGGCCAACCTGGAGTCGGAGTGTCAGACGCGCCTTCTCGCGCTCTCCCAGGCACAACAGCAGTACCTGATCATCAACGGGGCTTTTGCGACGAAACTGAACGATCTTCGTCCACTGCTTGAGAAGGATTCGGAGGGAATGTCCTTCGTCTGCCCGATCACGGATCTGCCGTTCTTCCTTGCGGTGGATGGGCAGAACTACCTGATCGCGGCACGCGGGACGGGATTCAAAGTCGACACCGGGGATCCAAGCTGGTGAGGGCGTTCCGGAGGAAGCTTCACTCCTTCCAGTGCTTCTTCTCGATTTCCCGAAGGATGATGTCAATTTGCTCACGAGCGCGCACTTCCGTACCCGGCTCAAAGAGGGCTTTCTCGACGCGTCCCAGTGAGTCCTTCTTGACATATCGGAGTGCCTTCAGCACTTCCATGGGAATCAGGATGTCGCGGGATACACGCACTTCCACGGCTTCGCCATCGGAGTGCTGGTTCGGGGAGTTGAAGGGGTTCATCCCCATGGCCCAGCCGTGGGCCAGCATGCCGGCCAGCGCAATCCTCAGTCGATTCCAGTCGGGATCGGACTCAAGATCGAGGCTTCCGCGCAGTCGTTCCATGAGGCCGTCCACCACGGGGACCATCCGGTCTATCGTGTCGGGGTCCAGCCGAATCTTCACGAGATTCAGGAACATCTGGTGCACGACTTCGCGGGTGTCGGGCATGAGCCGTCCGTCCTTTCGTTCGTCAGTCTCTCGGATCCCCCTACCCATCGACTTCCGGCGGTGCGGACTTGATATGCGTGCCGGGGCACTGGGCATGGGCATTCTGGCTTTCGTCCTGCTTCCCGCGTTTGCCGGGGCTGTATCCCCCACGATCGAGGGACTCGGCGTCCGGCCGAACCCTTTCACTCCCGATGGAGATGGCCTGACGGATTCGACGGTCGTGTCTTTTGTCCCCACTGGAAGCTCGGACTCACTCTCCGTAGTGGTCTCCGTCTCTTCGGTGGATCCGGACTCGCTTCTGACGCTCCTTTTCCCGCTGGCCACGGTGGCCTCGGGCGAAACCACTCATGTGGCATGGGCGCCCGGGTTGCTGGCGGACGGAGAATACCGTTTTGACATCGTGGCCTCGGAAGGGATAGACGCAACCATGGCTTCCGCGGTGGTGGTTGCGGATTCGTCCACTCCCTCGCTGGCGTTCGGATCGATTGGGCCGAACCCCTTCAGCCCGATGTCTCCGCCGCCGGATCATGAACTGGTCATCCCGTGTGTGGTGACCTCCACGGACTCGTCGACGGCCAGTATGATCCTGGTGCGACAGGCCGGAACTGTGGTGGACACGGTCGCGGTGCAGGAGGGCACGGGTTTGTTTGAGGTTCGCTGGGACGGTTCCCTTACGCTCGCGGCGACGGCCCCTTCCGGCGTGTACGAGATTTTCGCGTATGTGTCGGATCTCGCGGGGAACGCCGACTCCGTCTCGCAGTTTGTGACGCTGGATGTGACGGATCCCACGCTGTTCGCGGACGCGGACACGCTCCAGACCGATGCATTCCCGGATACGCTCTCGGGATACGCGCTGGACAACGACCGCGTCGCCTTCGTGGAAGTTCAGCGGGATTCCCTGTCATCGTTTGGGGCGCCCGACTGGACGGATGGCACCGCAGACTCGGTAGCTTGGCTTGTCGTCGTGAATGACACAACCGGCATTCCCTTTGCTCGGGATCTGGTGGTGCGCGCAACGGATGCGGTGGGTCTGATCACGGAAAAGACGCTCCGGTTGGCATTCGATCCCATTCTTCCAGTGCTGGACTCGCTGGTGGTGGTGACCGGGGAGGCGGGCGCGGGACCGGGCGAAGACTTGACCATCCGCAGCTGGTGGAACCGGGACGACCTCACGCTGACTGTCGACTTTACCACCGTCGATACAGGGTACTTGTCCGGGACAGAGACCGTGACGAATGAAGGCGGGGGTGCGTACCTCATTCAGTACACCGTGACTGCAGCCAACCTTCAGATGGCGGGCAGCTACCCGGTGGTGGTGACCGGCTCCACGGGGATTGTCCAGGGGACGGGAACCGTGACGCTGACACTTCTGGACGGGCCGTCTGCGGATGCGCCGGCTTCCATCGACTGCAATCGCTTCGATCCGGGTGCCGCCGAGTCCGTAACGATCACGCTTCCCGGAGGTAGTGGAGACCTGGTGGTGGAAGTCTACAATCTGGCGGGTCGCCTCGTGCGCCGTCTGGAGGGGACCGGCTCGGTCTCCTGGGACGGGACGACGAACGGCGGCGGCGTGGCGGCCTCGGGCGTTCACATCTTCCGCATTCTGGGAGAGGAGCGTGAAGAGGTGCGCAAGGTCGCGGTGGTGAGAGGGGCAGCCTTGTGATGATTCTGCGAATCGCAAGCTTCTGCCTGGCCGCGCTACTGCTGTGCGCCCCGGGAGCGGCGGCCGAGCCGAACTCCACGGGCTTCCACTTTCTGGAGCTGGGAGCGGGGGCGCGAACCGAGGCCCTGGGCGGGACAGGCGCGACGCTCGCGACCGGCGCGGACGCCCTCAGCTGGAACCCGGCGCTTCTCGCATCGGAGACCTCCGCGACCGTGTCGGCATCGCTGTTTCGCTGGATGGGAGCGGCCACTTCCGGGTATCTCGCAGCCGCTCGTCCGATGGGCGGAGGCACCGGGGCTCTTGGCGTGAGGTCGCTGTCGGTGGCGGAGTTCGACAACACGGCGGGTGCCGAAGCCGCAGTGGGGCAAACAGATCTTGCGGTCGAGGCGGGCTATGCCCGGACACTTCGGGGGCGTCTGGATGCCGGAGCCTCGCTCGGGCTGGTACGAAGCGCATTGGCGGGAGAGACCGCGAGCGGCTGGGTGGCCGGGGGAGGACTCCTGTATCGGTTCGTGCCGGGGTGGAATCTTTCCGTCGGAGTCCGGGATTTCGGGTCGGCGATCGGTTATGGTGAGGGGGCGGAGGAACCACTTCCCACGCGCTTCACCACAGGCGTGGCGGGCACGGTGGGAGATTTTCGATTTGGTGTGGAGTCGGAGTGGAGAAACGGTTTCGGTTCCTCCACGGGCTTCGGTGTGGAGTATGGTGTCGGGAAGCGGGCCTCGCTGCGAGCGGGAGCTCGCGTCGGAGAGGAACCGGATGGAGGGGTGGACCCGTGGGCCTTGGGTGCCGGGTTCCTGGTTCGTCCGGGGCTGGAAGTGGACTACGCGTTTCGGAATGGTGCGGTGACCCCCAGCCATCGGTTTGGGGTGCGCTGGACCCCTGCTGGAAGTGTCGCCCGGGAGACGGGAGTTCTGAGTCGTGTGGAGTATTTCAGTGAGGTGGCGGCGGTGGCGGTGGGAGATGCGCTGAGTGCATTTCCTGAGGATGTGGGGGCTGTCCTTGTGAGGCCCATGACGAACCATCGGGCGGGGTCTCTTCTGACCGACGCCCTGGCAACGGCCCTCGAAGCTCGCGGGCTGGAAGTGAAGAAAAGTGACGCGCTCCCTGAGATCCTGGATGACGTGGATCTGGAGACCAAGGCACTCTTGCTGGAGTCTCTGAAGACAAGCGGCTCATTGCCGGATTCCGGGTCGGCGCTGATCGAGGTTGAAGTCGTTCAATCGGAATATCTGGAGACCCATGCACGAAGAGCCCGATGGATCGGGCCCCGTTCCTTCGACCGGACTGCGTCGGTAGGGCTTACGCTCCACCTGACTGCCGCGGGAGAGGGAGACTCGTTCTGGACAGCCGGCGGTGCCGGTACCCGGTCGGAGACAGTGGCCGAGGCATCCGTTCCTGAATCGACGGGTTATCCGCCGAGATTGGGGCTGGATGGAAAGAACGGGAAGAGCTGGAAATCCCATCCGCTGGTGGAACCTGCCATCGTCGGTGGAATTGTCACGGGACTCGTGCTGGTCTTCTTCGCGAATCAGGATGTCGGCGAGTAGCCGACTCGGGAATCGATGAAGACAACCTGGTGGACGGCGGCCGCGTTCTCGGTCGCAACGGCAGCATTGCTCGCGGGGTGCGCGGGTTCGGGGCCTTCCATGGGCTCGGATCCGGTCGTGCTGGTCGAGTACGCGGAAGCTCGCATTGAGGCGGGCAAGTATCTGGATGCCGTCGATTATCTGGAGCATTTCGCACGGAGTTATCCGGGATCTGCCCTGATGCCGCGTGTGCGGATGCGCCTCGGAGACGCCCGGTTCGGGCTGGGACAGTACATACTGGCCGAGGGGGAGTACTCCGCAGTGGTGCAGGACTTCCGCGCTTCCCCGTTTGCAGAGGAGGCGGAGTTCGGAATCGCGCGGAGTGCTTTCGCGTCCATTCTTCCCTACGATCTGGATCAGAGCATTACGGAGCGTGCCATTGTGCTCCTCTCTGACTTTCGTGCGAATCATCCAGAGAGCGACTACCGGGCCGAAGTGGAGGAGAGTCTGGCGGAATGCCGGGATCGCCTGGCTCGCCGGGAATACGAGGCAGGCCTTTTCTATGAGAAGCAGCGTCGCCTTCGCTCGGCCAAGATTCAGCACGAGTACATTCTCCAGCATTTCCCCGAGACAGTCTGGGCCGCGCGGGCCTGCTTCCGACTCGGGAGTATCCATGGCTCGCGGGGAGAGTTGGATCTCGCCGCGTCGTGGTATCGCAAGGTCGCCGAAATGGGGCCGGATACAGACGAAGCCGCGGAGGCTTTGAGCATTCTCGCCGGGATGCATTCCGAGGAGGCCGACTGATGGCACGCCTCGGCATCTTCGGCGGCACTTTCGACCCAATCCATACGGGTCACCTGATCATCGCGGCGGCGGCGGCGGATCGTCTTCGTCTGGATCAAGTTCTCTTTGTGCCCGCCCGGGTTCCCCCACATAAGGGACCGGTCGGGACATCCGCTGAACATCGTTATCGCATGGTCGTCCTGGCCATTGATGGCAACCCCGGGTTCTCGGCATCCAATGCTGAACTGGGTCGGGACGGACCTTCCTACACTGTGGAAACGCTTCGTGATTTTCGGAGGGATTCTCCTTCCGGGACGGAGCTTTTCCTGATCATGGGAACTGACAGCATTCTGGAGATCGAGTCCTGGAAGGACTACGACACCCTCCTTGAGGAGTCTGAAGTGGTCGTCCTTGCCCGTCAGGGCAGCGGCACGGAAGGACTCCCCGCAGCGATCCGAGACCGGATCACCCTGCTCCCGACCCCGCTTGTGGAGATCTCCTCTTCGGAGATCCGGGCGGCCGTGAGAGACGGGCGGTCCATTCGGTATCTCGTGGCGGAATCGGTGGAGGAGTACATTCGATCCCAGGGGCTCTACATCTCCTGAAGGGAGAACATCGTTGAAAAAGCTTGAAACCAAGGCCCCGCCCAGGCGGCGAGGCGGCCGATCCGCAGGGTCGGGAAGATCGCGCAGACGCGGGGGAAGGCGCCGCGAGCGCTCCTCCAGAGGCGGGGAGTCCGCCGGACCCGACGGGATCTTTCGCGAGATCATCGTCAATCAGGCACCCGGTCAGACGCGGGTCGCCATCCAGGAGGATGGCGCTCTGGTGGAGTTCATGATCGAACGGCCCGAACAGCGGCGGACCGTGGGCGACATCTACATGGGAAAGGTGACCGCGGTATTGCCCGGGATCCAGGCGGCGTTTCTGGATATTGGGATGGAGCGCGGCGCGTTCCTGCATGTGTCGGATCTTGCGGAACTGGATCCGACAATCGATGAGGCGCTGGGGATCGGGGAAGAGGAAGAGGAGAGGAAGTCCGACCGGAAGCGCCGGGACTCTCGACGCCGCCCCATCGAGGAACAGTTGAAAAAGGGCGATGAGTTCCTCGTGCAGGTGATCAAGGAATCGATCGGTACGAAGGGGCCGCGCGTCACCGCGCAGATCACCATCCCCGGTCGGTTTGTCGTGCTGATGCCCGAGATGGACCATGTGGGCGTGTCGCGGAAGATCGAAAGCCGGGAAGAGCGCGTGCGCCTGCGCGACATTATTCGCAAGCATCGCCCGCGCGGCGTCGGACTCATCGTGCGCACTGTGGGCACCGGAGAGCCGGAGGATGCGTTCGCAAGTGACATTGCGCACCTGCACGGCCAGTGGGAGAAGGTGCTCCGCGACTCGGTCGGGGCGGTGGCGCCCGCGCTGATCCATCAGGAGATGTCGCTGACGACCGGCCTGATTCGCGATGTCTTCAGTGAGCGATTCGATCGGATCATTGTGGACGATCCCGATGAGTACCGTTCTCTCCGGGAGTATGTGGAAGCGATCTCCCCGGATCTTGCGGATCGCGTGGTGCTCTATGAAGACGATGTTCCGCTGTTCGATTCGTTCGACATCGAGCCGGAGATCGAGAAAACGCTGCACCGGAAAGTCTGGCTGAAGAAGGGCGGCTACATCTGCATCGACGAGGCCGAGGCGCTGATTGCCATCGATGTGAATACGGGTCGGTTCAAGGGGAAGAAGGATCAGGAAGACACCATCTTTCGCTGCAATCTGGAAGCGGCCGCAGAGGTGGCGAGGCAGCTTCGCCTTCGCGACATTGGCGGGATCGTGGTGATCGACTTCATCGACATGGAGGTGGAGGAGAACCGCGTGAAGCTCCTGGAGGAACTTCGCAAGCACCTCCGAAAGGACCGCGCGCGAACGAAGGCGTTCCCCGTGAGCGATCTCGGACTGGTGGAGATGACCCGCCAGCGGGTGCGTCCGCCTATGTCCAGCTACTACTCAATCGGGTGCCCGGAGTGCCACGGTTCGGGCCGGGTTCTCTCCGAGGAGTCCATGAGGGCTCGTGTGGAGCGGGTCATCCGGCGGGTTGGCATGAACACGCTGATGCCCCGGGTGGAGATCCTTCTGCATCCGGACCGGGCTTTCGCCCTCCTGGAGGACGGAGTGGATCTGATTGCGGCGTTGGAGCGTCGTTTCGACATGGAAGTGGACATTCGGGAGGACAAGAAGCTCCAGCGGGACGATATCGCCGTACGGGACGAACGGGGGCAGGATGTGACGAGTCGCTTCCTGTAGCGGTTTTGCCGGATTTCCCTCCGGGGCGAGCCACTCCGGAGGGGTTCCTTCCTTGACACGGGAAGGGCCGATCCTGTTCAATGACACGGAATTTTGGCCCTGAAAGCTGATTGCAGAAGAGGAGAACCGTGTACGCCATCGTCGAGACGGGCGGGCGGCAGTTTCGAGTTGCCCCCGAAGAGAAGTTGAGGATTCCCAGGCTGACGGCAGCCGTGGGTGAAGATGTGGAGTTCGATCGGGTTCTTCTCGTGGGTGGAGGCTCCCAGCTGAGCGTCGGGAAGCCTCTTGTGGAAGGCGCGCGTGTCGTGGCGGAAGTGATCGCCCATGACCGGGAAGAGAAGATCATCGTGTTCCACAAGAAGAGGCGGAAGCGCTACCAGAAGAAGCGCGGACACCGCCAGCCTTGCACCGACATTCTTATCAAGGACATAGTCGCCTGACCCGGGCAGTCCCCCGGGAGGAGCATTGAAATGGCCCACAAGAAAGCAGGCGGCAGTTCAAGGAACGGCCGCGACAGCAACCCGAAGATGCTGGGAGTCAAGGTCGGGGATGGCCAGTGGGTGTCGGCCGGTTCCATCTTGATCCGGCAGCGGGGAACCCGGACTCATCCCGGCAGGAATGTCGGCCTGGGACGGGACCACACCCTTTTTGCGCTGGTGGACGGGCGCGTGCGTTTTGAGAGGTTTCAGAAGAGCCGAAGGCGGGTCGCTGTGATGCCGGTTTCGCCGGACGCCTGATGGATCTGAGTATTGTGTGGACCCGTGCGTTCGGGCATTGCTTTCCGCGGGCCGACGCTGTCGAGAGACAGAGGACGGAGGATGTTCTCCTTTTGGGGTGAGTCGGTCAAAGACCCCGGTCCGGTTTCGCACCGAGGCCGTTCCAGTTCCGGCGCGTGCGCGTCGGGACAGGGGCGGCCTCACCTCTTTTGGGAAGGTTCTTTCCGAGGCGTACTCATGAAGATCGTGGCCGTGATTCCCGCGCGAATGGGCTCCGTCCGATTCCCGGGGAAGCCGCTTGCGCCCATTCTTGGCCAACCGCTTCTTGCGTGGGTGGTGGCGGTGGCGAAGGCATGTCGGAGCGTGGATCGCGTGATCGTGGCGACGGACACGCCGGAGATCGCCGTTGCGGCCGAGAAGGCAGGTGCGGAAGGGCGAATGACTTCCCCGGAGCACCGGACGGGTACGGACCGTGTGGCCGAAGCGGTGCGGGACACGGAGGCGGACATCGTGTTGAATGTTCAGGGAGACGAACCGACGCTCCTGTCCACCGATCTGGATGCTCTGTTGGCGGTCTTTTCAGATTCGACCGTGGATATGGCCACGCTGGTCGTTCGAGGTGCGGACGCTGCGCGACGATCGGATCCGGATTCAGTAAAAGTGGTGACGGACGATGACGGCAACGCGCTTTATTTCTCCCGGGCGCCGGTCCCGTATTGCGCGCCGGTTGCATGCGGGGATGCTGACGGCCGGAGGGGTGCGGACGCTGCGACGCTCCTTCATGTGGGCGTGTATGCATTTCGACGGGCTGCGCTGGAGCGGTTTGTCTCGGCAGAGCGAACAGGGCTGGAGGAGCTTGAGGATCTGGAGCAACTCCGCGCGCTTCGAATGGGCTGGAAGATCCGTGTCGTGGAGGTTGAAAAGGAACCATTGGGCGTCGATCGACCGGAGGATATTCCCGCGGTCGAGTCATGGCTGAAGGCTCGGGGACAGGGGGTTGGGCGTTGACGAAGTATGTGATCGTGACCGGTGGCGTCGTTTCTTCGCTCGGCAAGGGAGTCGCGGCCGCGTCGCTCGGGATGTTGCTCAAGCGGCAGGGCTTTTCCGTCACTCTCTTAAAGCTCGATCCGTACATCAATGTGGATCCCGGAACGATGAATCCCTTTCAGCACGGAGAAGTCTTCGTCACGGACGATGGCGCGGAGACGGATCTGGACCTCGGGCACTACGAACGCTTCCTCGATCAGGCGTTCTCCCGCGACAACAATGCCACGGCAGGTCAGATCTACCACCGGGTGATCTCCAAGGAGCGACGCGGGGACTTTCTGGGGGGAACGGTTCAGGTCATTCCCCACATTACGAATGAGATCAAGGACCGCATCCGTCGCCTTTCCGACGAAGACCAATGCGATGTTGTGATCGTTGAAATCGGCGGGACGGTGGGAGATATCGAGAGCCTGCCATTCCTGGAGGCGGTTCGGCAGTTGCGTCTGGATGTGGGGTCGGAGAATGCGGTCTTTGTGCATGTGACGCTGGTGCCGTTTATTCGCGCGGCGGACGAGATGAAGACCAAGCCCACGCAGCACTCCGTCCGGGACCTCCGACAGATCGGGGTTCAGCCTGATGTTCTTCTCTGTCGTTCGGAGATGCCCATTCCGGAGGCCGTCCGCGAGAAGATTGCTCTCTTCTGCAATGTAGACCCCAAGGCCGTGATCGAAGCGGTGGATGTTCCCACGATCTATGAGATTCCGCGCCGGTTTCACGCGAGTCCACTGATGGAGATCATCGGAGGGAAGCTGGGGCTGGAGGCTCCCATGCCCGACATCAGCGAGTGGAACGCGTTTCTGGATCGCATGAAGGAGTGTCGGGAGCGGGTGGAGATCGCGGTCTGCGGGAAGTATGTGGAACTTCAGGATGCCTACAAGTCCATCCATGAGGCGTTGGGGCACGCGGCGGTTCACCACGGAAGGAAACTGGCTGTCCGGTGGGTGGACTCGGAAGAACTGGAGAATGGGTCGGCGGAGGACGGACTGCGCGGAGTGGACGGCGTCCTGGTGCCGGGTGGATTCGGCTCTCGCGGGATTGAAGGGAAGGTCGCCGCCGTTCAGTACGCGCGGGAGCACGGCGTGCCCTATTTCGGCATTTGTCTCGGGATGCAGGTGGCGGCTGCGGAAATCGGCCGGAATGTGGTGGGCCTGACCGGGGCCACATCGACCGAGTTCGACCCGGACACCCCGCATCCTGTGATCGATCTTCTGCCTGAACAGAAGGGAGTGGTGGACATGGGAGCCACCATGAGACTGGGAGCCTGCGAGTGCGAGCTTGCTCCGGGGACTTTGGCGGCAGAGGCTTACGGTACCCGGACCGTTAGCGAGCGGCATCGACACCGGTTCGAGTTCAACAAGAACTACGAAAGTCAGTTTGAAAAGGCAGGGGTCGTATTCAGTGGTCGCTGGTCTGACAAGGGACTGGTCGAAATCATGGAACTGCCGGGGCACCCGTGGTTTGTCGGGTGTCAGTTTCATCCGGAGTTCCTGTCGCGCCCGGAACGGCCTCACCCGCTTTTCTCCGGGTTTGTGGGCGCCTGCGCAGAGCACGCCTCCAGCGTGGACGGGGCGGCGGCGGAGGAGACCCCGACGGATTCTGTTCCCGAAAGCGCAGTGGGAGAGAGCGTGTGAAGTCCGTGACGATTGGCGGGTTCCGTGCGGGCGAAGGGGATCTCTTTGCGATCGCCGGGCCTTGCGTCATCGAAAGCGAAGAGCTTTGCCTTCGCGTGGCGGAACAGCTTCGCTCCGTGGCGGACCGCACGGGGGTTCCCGTGGTCTTCAAGAGCTCGTTCCTGAAGGACAATCGCTCCTCGGAGGAGTCCTTCCAGGGACCGGGTCCCGAGGAAGGGCTGCGCATACTGGCAAAGGTCCGGGACGAGACCGGGCTTCCCGTTCTGTCGGATGTGCACGACCTGTCGGATGTGGCGCCTGCGGGGGAAGTCCTCGATGTGATTCAGATCCCGGCTTACCTGTGCCAGCAGACTCGCCTGCTTCTGGCCGCCGCCCGCACAGGAGTCGTGATCAATGTGAAGAAGGGACAGTTCATGGCGCCGGAGGACATGGCGGCGGCAGTGGGAAAGATTCGTCGCGGGGGGAATGATCGGATCCTTCTGACGGAGCGGGGAAGTTCCTTCGGCTACCGGAATCTGGTGGTGGATATGCGGTCGATCGCGAAAATGCAGCAACTCGGGGTACCCGTGGTCATGGATGCGACACACGCCGTCCGGATTTACGGGGTTCGATCGGACGATCCGCTGGGCGGGGAACCGGAGTACATCGAGATGCTCGCGAAGGCTGGTGTGGCGGCGGGCGCGGACGGGGTCTTTCTGGAGACACACCCGAATCCCGCCGACGGTCTGTGCGATGCCATGAGCATGCTGGCGCTGGATCGGATGGAGGGGGTCCTCCTCCGCCTGAAGCGGATTCATGACGCGGTTGCGGAACGCGTCATCAGCCGGGATGAGACGGTGTGAAGACGCGGAACGGGAGCGTCCTTCCACCCGCCGCGACGCTTGCGAATATGGGAGCGGAGGTCGTGGCGCGGGAAGCGGACGCGCTGCGGATGCTGAGCGCGACGCTTTCCGGTGAGGCCGCGGGCGCATTTGCGCGCAGCGTCGAGACGCTGCATGACACAGTGACCGGGGGAGGTCGGATCCTTCTGACCGGTCTGGGGAAGTCCGGCTTCGTGGGTCGCAAGGTTGCGTCCACCTTGTGCAGCACCTGGGCGCCGGCCGTGTTCCTGCACCCTTCAGAAGCTGCGCACGGAGACCTTGGGCTGATTACCCCCGGAGATGCACTGGTGGTGATCTCCCGGAGTGGATCTGTCGAGTCGCTGGAATCGCTGCTCTCCACAGCGCGAAGAAGGGGCGTTCCTGTTCTGGGCTGGACATCGGTGGCGGAGTCCCCCCTGGCCAGGGAGGCCGAGGTGGCCATCGTCCTGGAGGTGGGGGCGGAAGCGGATCCCGACACCCTCATCCCGTCGGCTTCGTCCACCGCCGCCATGGCGCTCGGCGATGCCGTGGCCATTGCCCTGTTCCGCGCCCGCGGGTTGGCCGCAAAGGACTTCGCGATGCTCCATCCGGGGGGGATTCTTGGAAGGCGCCTTGCGCGACAGGTGCGGGACTTCATGCACGAAGGGGAGGCTCTTCCCCGAGTGAACGGACAGACTTCTCTGGTGGATGCGTTGCAGGAGATTTCGGACAAGAGACTCGGACTTGCGGTCATTGCGGACGCGGAGTGCGGGACGCTTCGGGGAGTCCTTACCGACGGTGACATTCGGCGCGCCCTTCAGGAGAACCCCGATGCATTGCGTCGCCCCGTCTCAGAGGTCATGACGACCGATCCGCGCACGATCGCCCCGGAGGAACCCGTGGCGAGGGCCGTTCGAGCGATGGAGTCCCCCGATCGCCGCATCACGAGCCTGATCGTGGTCGATGCGGAGAATCGGCCGATCGGGATTCTGCACCTCCACGACTGTCTGGGAGGCGAGGCGAGGTAGTCATTTCCTCGTGGCGCAGGACCGGGTGTCCGCGCTAGATTCCGTTTCGGGAGGGCCTGCGCGCTTGAGAGGACGGTTTCGCCGCGAAAAGCGGCTTCTCTTCTATCTGGGAGTCCGGGCTTTGCGGGGCTTCGTGCGTTGCGTTCCAAGGCGCGTTGCGCACGCGTGTTTCGCGCTTCTCGGAGATGGGGTGCGATTGGTGGATCGTCCCGCAGTCGGTCGCTCCCGAACCCATTTGAACATTGCGTATGGAGAGGAACTTTCGCACGCCGAGCGGGATCGCATCGTGCGGCGGATGTTCCGAGCGCTGGGCCGGAATGTCGTGGACCTTCTCCGGATGCCGGATATGTCACGCGAGGATCTCAAGGCCGCAGTTCGCTTTGAGGGACTGGAGCATCTGGAAGAGGCCGTGGCCACCGGTCGCGGGGTCGTGGCGCTCTCCGGGCACATGGGAAACTGGGAGATCCTCGGGGCGGCACTCGCCGCACGCGGGGTACCGCTTCATGTGGTGTCACGCCGCGCTTTCGATCGTCGCGCGGGTTGTCTTCTGGACAGGTGGCGGAAGGGAGCGGGGGTGCAGGTGCACCGGAGAGAGGGCGGACTGACGGGTGTCCTCCGCGCTCTGCGGCGGGGCGAGGTAGTGGGGGTGCTTGCGGATCAGGACACCGCCGGCGAAGGCGTCTTCGCACCCTTCTTCGGAACGCCCGCACGCACCCCGACCGGGCCGTTCATGCTGGCCCGGCGGACGGGCGCACTCCTTTTGCCGATCTGGATTCACATGGATGCCGCCGGAATCCATCGCGTTCGGGTTCACCCGGGAGAGGAGCCGCACCCGGACAAAGACTCGGCAGAGGCTTGCCGCCAGGATGCGACACGCTGGAACCGGCACATGGAGCGCAGCATCCGGTCCTGCCCGGAGCAGTGGGTCTGGTTCCATCGACGCTGGAAGAGTACGCCCCCGGCGGAGTTGCCAGAGCGGCGCCAGAGGGCAAAGGGGGCTCTTTCGCGGTGGAGATCCCGCCGATTCCACCCGATGAACAGTGGAGGGGCGCTGATCCTGCTGGGGTTGCTCTGCGGGGTTCTCCTCGGAGGCTCGGGTTGTCTTCAGTCGCGAGAGGAGCCGGGCGAACCTCCGGCAAGAGGCCGCCCGACCGAGGGAATGCGCAGCGTTCGCCTTCAGAACTACCGTGTGGGAATGACGCGCTGGGTTCTTCATGCGGATACAGCCTCGGTGTATCGGGATTCGAAGAAACTGGTGGCCCGAGCCGTGACGATCGATTTCTTCGAAGAGGAAGAGCATGTGTCGAAGCTGACTGCTGACGAAGGCACGCTTCATCAGGCTTCCGACGATCTGGAGGTCCGTGGGGATGTCGTGATGGAATCGGATGACGGCGTGGTACTGGAGACGGATCTCCTCTTGTGGGATCATGGCGCGTCGCGCATTCACACGGAGAGCTTCGTGAAGATCCTTCGTGAGGAAGATGTCCTGACGGGCTGGGGGCTGGAAGCGGACCCGGGACTCGACCGTGTGGAGATCCTGAAGGATGTTCGAGGAACGCTCCGGAGCGAACCGGAGGAGATCCTGGACGAGGACGAGCAGGGAGACTCATGACGAGCATTGCCAAGCGGGCACAGGAGCTTCGCAGCGAAGGCCTGGTGAAGAGTTATCGTGGCCATCGCGTTGTGGATGAGGTGGACATTTCGGTGCGCCGCGGGGAAGTGATCGGTCTGCTCGGTCCGAACGGAGCGGGGAAGACGACCACCTTCTACATGATGACCGGTCTGATCCCGACGGATGCCGGGCGCGTCATGATGGATGCCGAAGAGGTGACGCGCCTTCCCATGTACCGTCACGCTCGCAAGGGGATTGGGTACCTTCCGCAGGAGGCGTCCATTTTTCGCGGACTTACCGTGCGGGACAATGTGATGGCCATCCTGGAGACGCTGCCCGGAAGCCGGAAGGAGCGGGAGGACCGGCTGGAGGAGTTGTTGGAGGAATTGAAGATCCGTCACCTCGCTTCTCAAAAGGCGCACACCCTCTCGGGTGGTGAGCGGCGCCGTGTGGAGATCTGCCGGGCTCTTGTGACAGCTCCGGCGTTCCTTCTCCTGGACGAACCTTTCGCGGGGATTGACCCCATCGCGGTGGGGGATATCCAGGAGATCATCGCGGGACTGAGGGACAAAGGGCTGGGAATCCTGATCACAGACCACAATGTCCGGGAGACCTTGCACATCACCGATCGGGCGTACATCCTCTTCAAAGGACGCGTGCTGATCTCAGGGACTTCAGAGGAGCTTGCGGAGAACCCGGAAGCGCGGGCCATCTATCTCGGGGAGAGGTTCCGCTTGTAGAACGCGGGCATCGGAGAATCATGGATCTCGGACTTCGTCTCAGTCAGAAACTGGCACAGAAGCTGGTGATGACGCCACGCCTTCAGCAGGCGTTGAAGCTGCTTCAGATGCCATCTCTGGAGTTGTCGCAGCACATCAAGGAAGAGTTGCTGGCGAACCCGCTGCTCGAAGTCGCGGAGGATGCGGAGGAAGAGCGCAAGGACTCCTCCGAGACTCCGGAGGCGGAATCCGCCCCGGACTCTCCGGCGGACGACACAGAGGCTTCACAGCCCGAGGAAGAGGTCAACTGGGCGGACTATTTCGACGACGGCTTCGAGTTTACCGACGGGGCCCGGACGATCCGTGAGGACCTCGAGTTCCATGAGCGTGATCAGGTGGGGCGCTCCACGCTGGGCGAAGAACTGACCGAGCAGCTGCGCATGAACGAGGAGGATGAAGAGATCCTTCGCGTCGCGGAATACATCGTGGGCTGCCTGGATGACAAGGGGTTCCTGGTCGTTCCGATGGAGGAGATTGCGGAACAACTCGCGGTGGATACGGATCTGTGCGAGCAGGCACTGCGCACCGTCCAGCGACTGGACCCTCCGGGCGTGGGAGCGCGGGATCTTCGCGAGAGCCTTCTCATTCAACTGGAGGTACTCGGACAGGGAGATTCCCTGGCGGCGTGCATCGTCCGGCATCACTTTGAGGCGTTTCTCCGCCGAAAGTACCAGGAGATCGCCAGAGCACTCCGCGTGAAGGTGGAGGATCTCCAGGACGCCGAGAGGGATATCCGTGGGCTGAATCCCAGGCCGGGCGCTCAACTGGCGCTGGATGACGCCCGCTATGTCACTCCCGATCTTGTCGTGGAGAAGGTAGAGGGAGAGTATGTCGTGTCCCTTTTTGACGGCAGCGTGCCGCGTCTTCGGATCAGCCGGAAGTATCAGGAGATTCTGCGCAGGGGCACGCCAAGGGAGACCGCGTCCGCGAACGGCAAGCCGAAGCCGGAAGGAGACTCCCGCAGGAAGGAAGAGGTGGACTTCGTTCAGCAGAAGCTCCAGTCGGCGAGTTGGCTGATTCAGACCATTGAACAGCGTCGCCGAACCATGATCCGGGTGATGGAAGCCATTGTGGAAGTGCAGCGGGACTTCTTCGAGAAAGGCCCCGGGGCTATGCGTCCCCTCACGCTGCAGAATGTGGCGGACCGGATCGAGATGCACGAATCCACGGTGAGCCGGGTGACGACCAACAAGTATGTCCAGACGAACCGGGGTGTGCTCCCGCTGAAGCACTTCTTCTCCAGTGGTCTGGAGACGGAGTCGGGAGATTCCGTATCTTCGAAGATGGCGCAGGAGAGAATCCGAGATCTTATCGAAGGGGAGAACAAACAGAAGCCACTGTCGGACCAGCGGATTGCGAATCTTCTTCGGGAAGATGGCGTGATCGTGGCGCGGAGGACGGTGGCCAAGTACCGTGAGAAGATGGGACTGCTCACGGCACGGCTCCGCAAAGAATACTGACCGCTCTCGACAACCGGGGAGGTTTCCATGAAGACGACCATCACCGCCCGACATTTTGATCTTTCGCCGGAACTGAGGGACCATGTGGAAGGCCGTCTGGATCGGTGTGAGAAGTTCACCGACGGGTTGATCAAGGCTCATGTGGTGCTGGTGACGGAGAAGTACCGCCATACTGCGGAGGTGTCCATCCATGCAAGACACGGGGGATTCACCGGGAAGGCGGAGTCGGACGATATGATGGTGTCCGTGGATCTGGCGGTGGAGAAGATTGAGCGCCAGATCAGGAAGCAGGCCGACAAGATGCACGACCACAACCGGGGCGAACGCGCCGGAGTGGTGCCAGGGATGGAGGCGAACATCCCCGAGGATGCCGGAGAGGCCGAGGATTGGGAGGAGACCGCAGAGCTCGACTGATGCGGGTGACTTGCGTGGCGGTTCAGGCCGGGAAAGGGAGGGCAGCTGATGCGCGGAATCTCCGCGATGAAGCTCTTCGAGGATAAGGTGGTCGATCTCGATCTCGAGATGGTCACCGAGATCGAGAAAGCGCGTCTCCCGATCACGGTGAGTGATGTGAACCGCCCGGGTCTGGCTCTGGCCGGTTTCACCGAGAACTTCCTCTTCGAGCGAATCCAGATTCTGGGTGAGACGGAAATGCTCTACATGGGCACCCTTTCTCCGGAGAAGCAGGAAGAGGCGTATGACCATCTGTTCGAGCAGGATCTCCCGTGCGTGATCCTCTCGAAGGGGTTGCCGGTTCCGGACCCATTGCTCGCAAGGTGCATAAAGGGGTCGGTTCCGCTTCTTCGCACGAAACTCTCCACGACCCCGTTCATTCATCTGCTGACCGCGTATCTGAACGAAGTGTTCGCGCCCCGGATGACGCTCCACGGTTCTCTGGTGGATGTGTATGGCGTGGGCCTTCTCCTGACGGGCGAGAGCGGAATCGGCAAGAGCGAGACGGCGCTGGACCTGGTGGAGCGCGGCCACCGCTTGGTCGCGGACGATATCGTGATTGTGAGTCGGCGGCCTCCCGCGGTGCTGGTCGGGAGTTCCAATGAGTTGCTGGGACACCGTATGGAAATACGCGGGGTGGGCATCGTGGATGTTCGCCGGATGTTCGGAATCCGGGCCACACGCATGCGCAAGAGAATCGAGGTGGAGGTACGGCTCGAACACTGGGACCCGGAAGAACGGTACGAGCGACTCGGGCTGGATGACCGCACCACTTCCATACTGGGAGTTCGCGTATCTCATGTCACCATTCCGTTGATCCCCGGGAAGAATGTCTCCGTGCTCGCGGAGGTGGTGGCCATGAACCACCTGATCCGGTCCGGCGGGCACAGTCCGGCGGCGGATCTCGATGCGCGCCTGCGCCTCTTGATGGAAGAACAGCGCACGGCCGCCGAGGTCGGGGACGCAGGGGATACGGAGTGATCGCGGAGCGGCCCGAATGATCCGACGGACGGTGAAGATCCCCAACACCCTGGGGATGCATATGCGCGCCGCCAATGTGTTCGCTCTCGCGGCGGCCCGTTACGGGAGTGTGGTTCGCGTCACGCGGGGGGAACTCACGGTCAACGGAAAGAGCATCATGGGGCTCATGATGCTGGCCGCGCCGCTCGGAACCAGGATTGTCATCGAAGTGGAAGGCGTCGACGAAGAGAAGGGCGTGCAGGAACTGGTGGATCTCGTGGAGTCGGGTTTCGGTGAAGGCGTGAATGGGGGCGACGCGTGACTGAGCGGAAGATCTCGCACGATCCGGCGGGGATGATGGGACTGGTGGCCGGGTTCGGGGAGCAGTTGCGCAGTGCCGCGTTGCTGGCCGCCGACGGGCCGTCGCTCATGGAGGGCGTCTCGCCGTCGCGGATCTATGTGGCCGGCATGGGCGGCAGTGCGATCGGGGGCGACTACCTTCGTGCGCTGATGGCGGACCGCTGCCCGACACCTGTCGAAGTGGTGCGATCCTACACGCTTCCGGCAGGGGCGGATCCTTCGGCTTTCGTCTTCTTTGTCAGCTATTCGGGGAATACGGAGGAGGTTCTGTCCTGCTGGGCGGAAGCGAGAACTCGCGGAGTCCCGGGATGCGCCGTCACAAGCGGAGGCGCACTGGCAGAGGCGGCGGCTGCTGCCGGCGTCCCCACCCTCCGAATCCCGGGTGGTCTTCCCCCGAGAGCGGCGCTGGGTTGGACATCGGTTCCGCTGCTGCACGCGGTGGCCGAGGCGGGGCTGATCGAGCAGGACGGGAATGCGCTGGAGGAAGCGGCCACCGTGGTGGAGGAGATCGTGTCGGAGAGCGGTCCGCACGCAACCGGGGAGAACCGGGTGGCCCAGTGGGCGGAGCGAGCGGCCCGGGGACTCCCGATGATCTATGCGTCCGCCGGGTTGACAGCCCCGGGCGTCACGCGGTGGGTGTGTCAACTGAATGAGAACGCGAAGCTTCTGGCGCACGGGTGCTTGTTGCCGGAGCAGAACCACAACGAGATTGTGGGGTGGGAGGTTCCCTCCAGAGCCGGAGAGATGGCGGAGGTGGCATTCCTGAATGACTCAGGCGTTCATCCTCGGGTTCGTCTTCGCATGGAGATCGTGGCGGCTTCCGTGGAGGCCGCCGGAGGCCGCCCGACCTGGTTTTCGTCCCGGGGGCAGAGCGCAGTCGCGCGTCTTTACTCGTTGTCGATTCTTGGTGATCTGGCCAGCCTCTGGGCTGCGTCGGCCCGGAGTATCGACCCGACCCCCGTCGACAGCATTGTGCGTCTCAAGCAGGATCTTGCGTCCGCAGAGAAGCGGGGCTAGTCTGTCGGGCTCGTCGTGCCGTCGGGGCCACGATGACTGACAGAATGACTCGAAATCATCCAGGGAGTGCGGGAAGGAGCAGGGCCATGTCGGACAGGTATCTATTCACATCGGAATCGGTGACGGAGGGACATCCGGACAAAGTCGCCGACCAGATCTCCGACGGTGTTCTGGACGCACTGCTTGAACAGGACGCGCAGAGCCGGGTCGCATGCGAAACCATGGTGACGACAGGCATCGCGATTGTGTCGGGCGAGATCACCACGAAGGCCTATGTCGAGATCCCGGACATTGTCCGCAATACGCTGCGGAAGATCGGGTATGACAGTTCTTCCTACGGGATCGACTGGGAAACCTGCGCCGTGATGACCACGATCGATCGCCAGAGCGAGGACATCGCTCTGGGGGTAAACGCCGGCGAAGGCCTTCACAAGGCACAGGGCGCGGGGGATCAGGGCCTCATGTTCGGTTACGCCACCGATGAGACCCCGGAACTGATGCCACTCCCCATTTCGCTTGCGCACGGCCTCTGCCGGCAGCTTGCCAGCGTGCGGCATTCCGGCGAAGTGGACTTCTTCTGTCCTGACGGCAAGTCGCAGGTGACGGTCGAGTACGAGGGAGACAGGCCTGTCCGCATCGACACGGTGGTTGTCTCTACGCAGCACAAGCCGGATGTCACACACGATCAGATAGAGGCGGCGGTTCGAGAGACGGTCATCGATCCCGTTCTTCCGAAAGAACTGGTCGATCCCTCCCGCCCCGTCACTTTCCATGTGAACCCCACGGGGCAGTTCGTCGCGGGCGGTCCCCATGCGGACTGCGGTCTGACGGGCAGGAAGATCATCGTCGACACCTATGGCGGCATGGGACGACACGGTGGCGGGGCGTTTTCGGGGAAGGATCCGTCCAAGGTGGATCGCTCGGCGAGTTACGGGGCGCGCTATGTCGCGAAGAACCTCGTGGCGGCCGGACTGGCGCGGCGCTGCGAAGTGCAGGTGGCTTACGCGATCGGAGTTGCGGAACCCGTTTCCATCCGTGTGGAGACCTTTGGGACAGGGGTTCTTCCGGAGACGGAGATTACGCAACTGGTCCGCAACACATTCGACCTGACTCCGGCGGGCCTCATCGGAGGGATGGATCTCCTTCGGCCCATCTATCAGAAGACGGCCGCGTACGGGCACTTCGGGCGAGAAGGCGAGGCACTCCCGTGGGAGGAGCGGGATCGGGTGGAAGCGCTGACCGCGGCCCGCTAGAGACGCGGAGAGGTTGGCCGCTTACTTCCGCGTACGCCAGAGACCGACGGCACCGCCCGCCGTGAAGACGAGATTGGGAAGCCAGGCGGCCAGTGTCGGCGGGAGCGTTCCATTGTAGCCGAAGGTCTTCCCGATCTCGAGCAGGATGTAGTACAGGAACCCCACCAGGAGCGCAATCCCGAACCCCAGCGCATGACCCCCTCTGCGAATGGCGCTGGTCAGCGGAGCCCCCAGGAGCACAATCACAAAGCACGAGAACGGGAACGAGAATCTCATGAGGCGATCCACCCGGAGGCGGCGGACATCGCCGCCGGATAGTGCCGTTCTTCGTGTGTGCTCGGTGAGTTCGGAAAGGGTCATCTCGTCGGGGGCTTTGCGCGTCTTGAGAAAGTCCGAAGGGGTCTCACGAATCTCCGGAATGGACTGGTTCAGGAATGCGCGCGCGTCGATTCCGGCTTCGTGGAAGGTGCGGATGTAGCCGTTTCGAAAGACCCAGCCATCATCGCCGTAGTCGGCAGTCTCCGCATCGATGCGTCGAACCAGCGTTCCTTCGGAAAACTGCTGCACGACGACATCACTCATGTGTCCCTTCAAACCGTCGAAGCGTCCTATGAGGAAGAATCGGCCGTCCTCTCCGAGAAAGTTCAGGTCTGACCGGGAAGTGCCCTGGACGCGAGGCCGCCCCTTGATGACATGGTTGTAGATCTCGTGGGAGGTGCGGTTTCCGCGGGGGACGAGTTCCGAAGTGAAGAGGAACCCTCCCGCGCTCACAAGGAGACCTGTCAGGAGAACAGGCAGCAGGATTCGGTAGAGGCTGATTCCGCTTGTCGTCATGGCGATGAGTTCATTCCGACGAGCCATTCCTCCCAGAGAGAAGAGGATGCCGATGAGGGTTGCGATGGGGAGCGTCAGCAGGAAGATGTAGGGCATGGTCGCGGCGTAATACTCGAGAATGGTGGCGGGCGGAATCTCATGGTCGATGAAGGTGTCCAGCCGTTCAAAGAGATCCACCACGATGGCGACCGTCAGAAAGACGAGGGCGGATCCACCGAGGGGCGCCAGAAAAGTACGCACGATGTAGCGGTCGAGAATGGTCACAGGCGAACTCGTCGGTGAAACGGGAAGCGATGATCGCGCTTGAGAATCCCGAGGAAGCCGACCACAGCCAGAAGACCGTTGATGCCCCACATTCCCATGGCTGGAGAGACCAGGCCGCGGTCTCCCAGTTTCTCGCCACCCAGCGTGGACATATAGTACACAAGGAAAAATGCGAATGAGAGCCCGGCTGCCATTCCCGCTCCGCCACGGCGGAACCGCGCACCCAGGGGGGCGCCGACGAGTACAAAGACAATGCAGGCGAACGGGAAGGAGTACTTCTTGTGGATCTCGACTTCATAACGGTGGATGTCGCGGGTCTTTCGATCCATGCGCCTGTCCAGACTGCGGACTCTTCGGGCGAGGATCCGCGCTCGGGAAACAAATTCCCCCGGCCGGACAGAGGCATCGGGGGTGTCTGTCTCAACACTGGCTTGAAGAAGTCGTCGAACGCCGTCGAGATTTCGCTGCGTCTCGGCGCGCAGTGAATCGCTGAGAGCTTCTCTCTCCGTTCGGAACTCCGCGGTCAGTTCCCGCATTCTCGCGGAGGATAGCTCTCGGTCCCCCCGGGTGGATTCGCCCCTTCGTTCCAGTTTGGTCCCGAGATTGTCGAAGACCAGATCATGGGTCTCAAAGTCGAGGAGGAAGTAGCTGTGCTGGTCCTGTGCATCGACTTCATGAATCTCCCCGTCGAACAGGCGGATGGTGAGGCTGTTGCCGTCATCCTCGGAGAGGACCTGCCCGTGGGGAGCGTGAATGGTCCGGGGTGATTCGACCGGGTCCAGAACATGGATCGTGACATCGTGAAGGGCATCGGTGCCTTTCTCCACCTCTCTCACGAGAATGCTGTATCCGTCGAAGTCATCCATGAAGACCCCCTCACGAATGGCAATCGTGGGCCGCATCTTGTGGATGTCGCCGGTGAGCGTCTTGAGGCGATGGTTGGCTTCCGGAAGGACTTCGTTGTTGTAGAACACCAGTGCGACTGACAGCACGGCGGCGGCCCCGAGAACAGGAGCCAGCACTCGGAAGAAGGACACCCCGCCCGCGTGCATGGCATCCAGTTCCCGGTCCTGGGAGAGTTTGCCAAAGGCCATGACCACGGCGACCAGCACCGCCATGGGAAAGGTGAGCGCAAGAATCCAGCCCAGCGAAAGGAGAAAGGTCTCACCGACGGTGGGGAAGTCAAGATTGCGTGAGGCAAAGAGATCCAGGAAATCCACAAGAACCCTCATCACGAAAATGAAGGTAATGGTGGAGGAGGCGAAAAAGAATGGCCCCGCGTGCCTCTTCAGGATATAACGATCCAGCGTGTTCATGAGCGATTCTGGGTGACCTCCCAATGGCGAGAATGAAGCGTAATGGGCCTCCAGGGATCGGGCAAGGGCCACTTGGGGTTGATGCAGGGGGTCGATGCCGGAAAAGCGAAACCCTGGCAGCCCCGGGGTGGTTCAATTCAGGACTCTTGAGGCGCCGACCTTTGGACCCGATCTCTGAGGCGTGATGACGATCCTCGCGGCCCGCTTTCTGCCCGGATTCCGAACGCGAATCCTTCTTCTGGGGACCTGCGTGCTGTTTGCCGGATCTGCCCAGGTCGCGCGAGCGGACTTCCTGTCGTCACGGATTGAAGGCACGCAGTTCTGGATGCCGCCGGGCGTCCAGGGCCCCGAGCCCATCGCGTCGCTGCATTCCCCCGTGCGGGGAGGCCTCCTTCGGATCAAGAGCACCCGCATCCGGGATGAAGCGGAACTGGATCTTCTTGGCGGCCGCATGGTGGTGTACAGGCGATATGGCTCCGTGGACATGGCCCCGGTCTGGGTCGAGGATCTCCGGACGATGATCGGCGCGGCGGCGGTACACTCCGCCCGGGAGGTGTGGATGGATGTGCTTCGCCGGGAGACCTCCGCCAGAAGGGGAGATCAGCATGCGGGCCTCATCTCGATCGACATTCCGGTGGAGTTCCCCGATGCGCTCGCAGACATCATCGGACAGGGCGCGCGCCTGAACCTGACCGGGTCGGAGCGCATCACATTCTCCGGCACCTCCAACATCATTGAGGGCGGCCCGACTTACGAATCCGGGAACCCGTCCGCGTTCCCGGATCTGGACATGAAGCAGCACCTCAAGCTGAATCTGGACGGAACGATTGGGCGGAAAATCCATGTGTTGGTGAATCATGACAGCGAGGTCAGCACCGATCTCGACAACAAGATTCAACTTCGCTATGACGGCGACGAAGATGAAATCGTCCAGAAGATTGAGATGGGCAACACGGATCTCTCTCTTCCCGGGTCCGAGTTTCTTAGCTTTCGAAAGTCTCAACAGGGGCTGTTTGGTGCGAAGGCCCAGGGCAGCCTGGGGCCGCTGAACCTGACGGTCATTGCGTCGAAGCAGGAAGGGAAGACCGCCAGCCAGACCTTTGTCGGGCGTGCCCGCAGAGACTCGGTCACAGTGCGGGACATCGACTACATCAAGCGGCAGTACTTTTGGATCGACACGCCGGAAGTGCTGGCGATGAACTCGGACCCCGGCGACGGTGCGGCAGTGCTGCCTCTCGGGGGAGAGGGTTTTGACCTCTTCATGGATGATCGGGACGCCCAGAACAACTTCACGAATACCTTCATTGCGAATGCGTGGATCGATGTGGTGGATACCACTTCCGCGAACTTCACCGGGTTCTTTACGCGCCTGGAGGAGAATGTGGATTATCAGGTGGACCGTCAGTCGGGGAATGTTGTCCTCACGCGTCCGCTGGATGACCGCTACGCATTGGCGGCGCACTATGTCCGGGCGTCGGGAGACAGCGTGGGGGCCCTGAGCGTTGCGGAGGGAGACACGATCTCCCTCAAGCTCTTGCGGCCTCCGCAGTCGGAACTGGACGACGACGCGAAGGGATTCGTCCGCGCCCGAGCTTACGAGCAGAAGAACATCTATTTCCTGGGTGCGCGAAATATCGTGCCCGAAGGGTTCGAACTGGTGATCCGAAGGAAGGGCGCCACGGCCGGGGAACCGGACGAGGACATTCAGATTGACGAGGCCAACGCGGCGAATAACCAGGAGTTTGTGAGGATCATGGGGCTCGACTACCGAGGCCTTGCGGATGACATTCCGGATCTTCGCGTCGAGCCGGAGTTCGTTGATTATGAAGCCGGGACGATCACCTTTCCCAACATTACGCCGTTCGCGCCGGACTCTTCCTCGATCAATGTGATCGTGAGTCCTTCGCAGGTATCCACGGGGCGGTCCTCGGAGCCGGGTGTTCCGCTGGCGGAAGACAACGGGGCGCTCTACTCGCTTCCTCCGGATGAACTCTACAATCAGGATCGCTACTACATTGAGACGAAGTACACGACGCCGACCCCCACCTACAGCCTGAACCGGTTCAACATCCTGGAAGGATCGGAGCGCGTACACCTGAACGGTCGGCTCCTCAATCGCGGCTCCGACTACGATATTGACTACGACTACGGCATTCTCACCTTCCGAACGGCGGACGCCAGCCTTCCTGACGCGGAGATCTCGGTGGACTTCGAGTTTGTCCCGCTCTTCGGGCAGGCGAAAGAGTCACTCCTGGGGCTGTCGGGAACCTACAACTTCGGCCCGCGCACCCACCTGAGTTCGTCCCTGTTGTTCTTCACGAAAGCCACTCCGGAGGAGCGCCCGAAGCTCGGGCAGGAACCCACACGGACCTTTGTCGGGAATCTCTACGGGCAGTGGGTGAAGGAGCCGGACTTCCTCACCTCGCTGGCGAATGCCATTCCTCTGGTTCGAACAGACGCCAAATCGGATGTGCAGCTTCAGGGCGAAGTGGCGTTCTCCATGCCGAATCCAAACACGAAAAACCAGATCTACATCGACGACATGGAAGGAGTGGAAGACAGCCGGGAGCTCTCTCTTGCCCGGGGAACATGGCATCCGGCGTCGGAACCGGTGGGGATGGAGTATCTGCCGAGGACAGTCTTCAACTGGTACAACCCCGAGAATGTTGTTCGTCGAAAGGATGTGTACCCGCAGGTCGCGGACGAACGGGAAGGGCAGGACTTTATCCAGATTCTGGAGTTCAGAACGCGGGAGACGGCGTCCCCGGACTCATCGTGGGTGGGCATCATGCGGAATCTCTCCATGACAGGCGAGGACTACACGGAGAAGAAGTTCGTGGAGATCTGGGTGGACGATCTTGGCGGGTACGAAGGAGTGATGACATTCGACATCGGGGAGATCAGCGAAGACCACTATCTGGAGTCGGAGGGACTTCAAAAGGGACGGGGCTTTCTCGACACCGAGGACTTTGATCCGTTTGATGGATCGCTGACGGTCAGTCGAGAGGATCTGGGGCTGGACAATGTTCAAGGGACGGACGGTAGCGGGTCGGAAGGGGACGATGGAGACGACGACTTCTTCTTTGAGCGAACTTCCACTCCGGACTATACGCAGATCAACGGAACGGAAGGTAACAGCCGTCTCGATACGGAAGACACGGACGGAGACAACTTCCTTGATACAGACAATAAGTACCTGTCGTTCGAGATCGATCTGTCGGACACGCTGGGAAGCCCGTACCTGGTCCAGCGGAACTCCGAGGTGACTGGCGAGGCCGACAATTACTGGAGGCTCTACCGGATTCCTATCGATGATGGAGTGCCCGTGGGCGGTGTGGTTCGACGCAAGGCTGTGAAGTATGCGCGCCTCTGGTTCGAGGGCCTTTCGGAAGACGCCGGCGTGAAGGCACGCGTGGCGTCGATCAAGATCGTGGGGGCGGCATGGGTGGAGGAAGCCATGGCCACCAATGACACGGTAGAACCCGTGCCGGAGTCCGAGGATGCCGGATCGTTCCTCATCAATGTGAAGAACACCAAGGAAGACGACGACTACTTCCCGCCCTTCGATCCCGGCAAGGACCAGAGCAACGAAGAGAAGCGCGAACAGAGCCTCGTGGTGCAATACAGCGAGATTCCCTCCGGATCCGTGACGGAGGGGAGACAGGGGAGCGCCTACAAGGAGATCCTGGATACAGGCGACGGAACGAGTACCAACTTCACCCAGTACGAGACCATGAGCTTCTATCTTCGGGATGGCGCAAGGGATCGCGCGGGAGCGGTTCGGCCGGGCTTTGATCCGGTGGAGGGCTCTACAGGGACCTTCTTCTTTCGATTCGGAGCGGACACGCTGAACTTCTATGAGTTCGCGACGGTTCCCGACAGTTCCTGGCAGGAAGTCAATATCCCGTTGGACGAACTGGCCGTCTTGAAACTCGACGCACCGGAGACCACTCTGACCGTGGAGGGTGCGGTGGTCGAATACCGGGAGATGATCGTGGACGGAGACACATTGTCCGTCTACGGGGCCCCGTCGTTGACGCGTGTGAGACGCATGACGGTCGGCGTGCGTGGAGATGATCCGGCTCGTCCGGAAGTCTCCGGCGAGGTCTGGTTCGATGAGATTCGTCTTCGCTCGGTGAAGAAGAAGCGTGGTGCGGCGGCGAGGCTCCACGGAAGCGCCCGAGTGGCGGACCTGTTGACTCTGGACGGCGGAATCCGGCGAGTTGGGTCGGAGTTTCGCAGGATCGAGGGCGAGCGACACGGGAGCGATGAGTTTTCCTGGAATGCTCGGGGGGATCTCAAGTTAAACAAGTTCATTGACGGGAGAGGTCTGTCCTTTCCCATCAGCGGGTCGTACGACTTCTCGGAGTCGGTGCCGCTTCTTTCTCCGAACTCGGACATCGAGTTGATTTCCGATGAGGACAAGATGAACGCAAGGACCGTTCGAAGGAAGTCCTCCTTCTCGGCTCGAATTGCAAAGACGCGACAATCCTCGAATCCCTTCATCCACTACACGCTGGACAACCTGAGTCTGAGCTATGCGCGCACAAACAGCAGGAACCGCACTCCCTTCCTGGCAAGTCGGGGGCATACAGCCACCGGGCAGACGACCTACAACCTCACTCCGGGGCGAGCCCGGTCCATTCGCCTGCTGAAGACCTTCGACTTCAACTACTTTCCCACGCTGAAACTCGGGATCAACGGGAGCCTCAACGGCACAGAGTCGAGCGATATTCGGCAGGGGGCGACGGGCAATGCCGTGTACTCCCCGCGTGCGCCGGTTCGGAATCGCCTACTGGAGGGATCCCTGGGATTCCAGTGGGATCCTCTGCGCTCGAACTCTTTCGACAGTCAGTTTGCGTTCAACAAGCGGCAGGATCTGGATCTGCGGAAGGATCTGTCGCTTGTGGAGAGTTTCCAGGCAGGCGGAAGGGAACTCCGACGGGATCACAATATGCGGGTCAGCTGGAGGCCGGGTTTTGTTCGGTGGCTTCGGCCGGTGATGTCGTACGACTCCAACTATCAGGAGGATCAGGGGCCGGGCGCCCAGGCGGCGGATACGGAGTTGCGCCTGAGAAGAGTGCAGAACGCAAGTACAAGGGAGATTTCAAGCAGCCTGAATCTCCGGCAACTCTTCCGGTCGAAGGGAGGCGGCAGTCCTTCCGGGGGGAGTACCGGACGGCGAAGACCCGTTTCCGGGTCCGGCAAGGAGACGGGTGACGAGGAGGCCGGGGAAGAGGAGCAAGGAGATCCCGCGTGGAAGCAGGTGCTGAACGGCGCGCGCGGCGTGGCCCGGATGGTGGGGGACATTCGGTACTCGTATTCGGATCGGCGCTCCTCCCGCTTCAGCCGCGTGGGAGCAAGCCCGGGCCTTGGCTATCAGATGGGGCTGTCGGAGTTCGATTCCGGGCTTTTGGTCCTTCCCGAGATTGGGGGGGCCAGTCTGATCGAGGACAATACGGATCGGAGCCGCTCCAGCAAGCTGGACACATCCTTCTCCCCGACCTCTAACATTGTGACGAACTGGCACTACACGAAGAGAACGACCCGCAAGGTTCTCAACGCGACCCGTACAAGAACGGAAGATGTGACCTTCCCGGATGTTGCGCTCAGCATCGACGGTCTGGAGAAGCGGTTCTTTCTGCAAAGATGGGCGCGTTCGTCCAACCTCTCTTCGTCCTTCCGGAGGGAGTCGAAGCGCAGCGGTCGTATCTCCGATGAAGCGGCGCCGCTCCCTGAAGGGACGAAGTGGTACGACTCCGACGCCACGCGATCGGACTTCACGCCACTCGTCTCCTGGAGCACGAACTGGAAGGGCGGTGTAAACACGACGCTCACGGTGAATCGCGGGGTGGCATTGGACGAGTCGGAGTTCAACTCGGTGGTCTCCAGTACGCGCACCACCAACAACGCGTTCCGAATGAACGCCCGATACAGCTTTTCCGCCCCGCGCGGACTCTCCCTGTTCGGCGGGAAGCGGCTTCGCTTTCGCAGCGATCTGACGCTGAACTTCGATTTTGACCGCAGCGAGGACAAGGTGGAGGAGACTCAGACTCAACCGGACGGAGAGGCAACGACCACCGTGCGAAGTCATCGGAAGTCGCTGGGAATCAAGCCGCGGGCCACCTACAACTTCTCGCGGAAGATTCAGGGGAGTCTGGACCTGAGCTACAGTCGCACAGAGGATCTTCTGCGAGATCGCACTGACACCTCCATCAGCGTGGCGGTGGAAGCACTCATCAAGTTCTGACGGATGGGTCTTGCCGTGGGTGATGAAGTACGAAGTGCCGGAGGAAAGTGAATGCAGGTGCCCGAGCGAGCGTGGAGAGCGGCGGGGACGGCCCTGGTCGTCCTGTGCACGGGGTGCGGAGATGCGCCGCCCCGTGTCGTGGATGGAGAGGATTGCCTGGCTCTGGTTCGCACGCAGGTGGCCGCAGGGCCGCGAGTCCCCGGAACCGCAGGTCACCGGGAGACCGAGGCGCTCATCATCCGCCATCTGGAGGCCACTGCGGAAGTGGTGCGCGTCCATTCGTTTCAGATCATCTCTCCCTGGGACTCCTCCGAGGTCGTCTTGCGGAACATCCTCGGCGTCTTCCGCCCCGAGAGTCCCGTTCGGATTCTACTCGGAGCGCATTGGGATACACGCCCCGGGGCGGACCGCGAGGAAGATCCGGCGCGTCGGCATCTGCCGGTGCCGGGCGCGAATGACGGTGCTTCGGGGACGGCGGTACTGCTGGAAGTGGCCCGGGCGTTGGCCGACCAACCGCCTTCGATCGGCGTGGATCTGGTCTTCTTTGACGGAGAGGATCTCGGGCTCGACGGCCAAGCGGAGACTTTCGCGCTGGGGTCCGCCGGGTTTGTGCGTGACCACCCATCGTACCGACCGGCCTTTGCGCTGATTGTGGACATGGTCGGTCGTGCGGGCACGCGAATCCCCCGGGAGGCGCTTTCGGCCGCGTCAGCCGGGGCGCTGGTGGAGTGGGTCTGGAGGATCGGCCGGGAAGCCGGAGTGTCGGTCATGGCGGATTCGCTGGGTGGCCCGGTCTACGACGATCATGTCGCGTTTCTCCGTGCGGGGGTCCCGGCACTGGATCTGGTGGATTTGGCGGACCCCGCGTGGCACACGACGGACGATCTCCCGGCAAACTGCTCCCCGCTGGCTCTGGAGGAGACTGCACGATGGGTCCTTGCCGTGATCGCAGAGGCGGAGCGGACCCTTTCCCCTTGACAGCAGCCTCCGGAAGCGGCAAGTTTCCGACCGGCTCCGGGGGTTCTCCGGGGCTTTCTTCTTGTCAGCCGGAAACAGCCCCCGGGAGGAGAGATGCAAACTCGAGAACGGGAGCTGTTCGTCCGCCTGGAGGACTGTGTCGCGGCCCAGGGTGCGGTTCTGGTGGACCTGGTCCTGGGGAGAGCGGGCCGCCGGGAAGTCATGCGGCTGGTGATCCACGCGGAAGAGGGCGTGACGCATGAGCTCTGCGGGCAGGTAACCTCCGCCGTGGCCCGCGAACTGGATGCAGGGGACTCGCCTCCTGACCACTATGTGCTGGAGGTGACTTCTCCGGGGCTGGGCCGTACGATGAGAAACGAAGAGGAGTTTGACCTTTTCAAAGGGCGTCGGGTCCGCGTCCGGACGAAGATGGAAGATACGGAGCGGGAACTCCTCGGGGTCTGCGCCGGGACTCGAGGAGAGAGCGTTGTGATTGGGACGGAAAGTGAGGGGGAAGTGGCGATCCCCTGGTCGGAAGTGAACAAGGCACAGCTTGATCCGGACGAACCCCGATCCGGTGGTCCCGGGGGGAAGAGAGAATGAACTACGAAGTGCTGGAAGCTCTCGGTCAGATTGCCCGGGAGAAGAATGTCGAGAAGGAACTTGTCGTGGAGACTCTGCGAGCCGGAATCGTGTCGGCTGCGCGGCGAAGGTACGGTTTGAATGCGGATATCCGCGTGGAGTTTGACGGCCAGACCGCTGGCATGAAGGTGACCTATGTCCGTCAGGTCGTGGACGATCTCACGGACCCCGAACTGGAGATCGAGTTCGACGACGCTCGCCTGATCGATCCGGAAATCCGGACGGGAGGGGAACTGAGCGTGGAGTTGGCCTTCGAGGAGTTCGGGCGCAATGCCATTCAGGCCGCGAAGCAGGTGGTCGTTCAGCGTGTCCGCGAAGCGGAGCGCATGAAGGTGTTCGACACCTACCATGGCCGCGTGGGCGAGATCGTCACCGGCAGCGTTCAGCAGGTGAGCCGTGGGAATGTGATCGTGAATCTCGGCCGGGCGGAGGCCATGCTTCCGTTTCGCGAGCAGATTCGTCGCGAACAGTACCGCCAGGGCGACACAGTGCGGGCCATCATCGTGGAGGTGCTTCGCGAGACCAAGGGTCCGCAGATCATTCTCTCTCGTGCCTCGGGCGAGTTTCTCGCGAAGCTCTTTGAGATGGAAGTCCCCGAGATCGTGGAGGGGATCGTTCAGATCAAGGGAGTGGCGCGCGAGGCGGGCGGACGCACGAAGATTGCCGTGGCCTCCACCGAGTTCCGCGTGGACCCGGTCGGAGCGTGTGTGGGAATGAAGGGGTCGCGGGTGCAGGGGATTGTGCGCGAACTCTCCGGCGAACGAATCGATATCGTTCCCTTCTCGGAGGATCCCATTGCGTTTGTGACCAAGGCCTTGTCACCCGCGAAGATCCTGCATGTGCTCCCGGAAGAAGAGACGAAGACCATGCGCGTCATCGTGACCGAAGACCAGCTGTCGCTGGCGATTGGCAAGGGCGGGCAGAATGTTCGTCTTGCGGCCCGGCTTACCGGCTGGGAGGTGGATCTCGTGCCGGACGAGACTTCCGCAGACTCCGCTGCCGCGGAAGTGGGAGTGCCGGTCGGGGAGATTCAGGGGATCGGGCCGAAGACACTGGAGAGTCTCGTGGAAGCGGGCCTGGATACGGTGCAGGCGGTGGTACGATCTTCGCTGGAAGACCTCGTGAATGTTCCCGGCGTGGGAGATGTCACCGCGCAGAAGATCTATCTGGCTGCCGTCCAGCACATGGAAGAGGTCGAGGCGGAGAAGGCCCGTGAAGAGGCCGCCCGTGTCGATCGAGAGGCCGCGGAAGCGAAGGAAGCCGCCGATGCCGTGGCATCTCTGGCGGCGGGCCCCGTGGAAGCGGAGGAGGATCCTCCGGCGGAGAAGGAAGAGGAGGTCTTCGTGGATCCGTCGATTCAGGCCGAGGAGCAGGCATCGCTGGAAGCGGCAAGGCTGGCCGAAGAGGAAGAGATGGCCGCGCTGGATGCCGCGATGGGCTCCGGCGGAGAGTCGGTGGACACGGACGAAGCGGAGGAGCCCACGGAAGAACCGGCGGCCGAGGATTCCGGGAAGACAGAGGGGGAGTAAGCCCGTGTCACCCGTCAGGACCTGTGTGGCCTGCCGGAAGCGCGAGGAGAACACGCGTCTTCTGCGCTGGGTGGCCGGGGCGTCCGGGCCGGTTCCGGACGAAGCGGGAAGGGCCCCCGGCAGGGGGGCTTACCTCTGTCTGGATGAGGCCTGCCTGGACAAGGTGCTGAGCGTGCGAAACCGCAAGGGGCCGGATTTGCGGGGTGCGGAAATGGTGTTCCGGCTTGCGATTCGAGCGCGCCTCGGAGAGAATGTCCGGCGCAAAGCGGAGAAGCATGGAGAAACTGGCGAGGCTCCTGGGACTTGCGATGAAAGCCCGGATGCTGGCCGTGGGCTCCCGGGAGACGCGGGAAGGTCTGCGCCGCGGTGAAGTGCGCCTGGTGCTGTTGGCCGAGGATGGATCCCCGCGCGACGGGGAGCGTTTGAGAAGGATCGCGGCGGAGGGGAAAGTCCCCGTTCTTCGCGGGGGGAGCCGCCTGGAACTGGGCGGTACTCTGGGCCGAGGGGCGGTCGCTGTGGTGGGTGTGAAGGATGCAAACCTGGCGAAGGCCGTGCGCCGGGATGCGGCAGACGCGGACACGAGCCGGAAGGGGCGTGAATAATGAAGACCGGAACGGGTGAAGTGGGCCCCGGGTGGGTCCTCGCCGCCGAGCCTTCGGGATCGGGCGCGAAGACCGGCAAGGTGCGGATCTATCAGGTTGCCAGGGAACATGACGTTTCGTCGGAGGCCGTGCTGAAGATCGTGCGGGACATGGGAGTGGCCGTGAAGAGCCACATGAGCTCCATCGAAGTGGATACGGTGGAAGCCGTCCGGCTGACATTCGATCGAGAGAAAGAAGTGGCCAGGCAGGACGACGAGCGGCGGAAGGTGGTTCATCTGAAGGCGGATTCTGCAGGAAAGAGCGCGCCCTCGGCAGCGGATGTGGTGAAGGTGTCTGCGTCGGCGGGGTCTCCAAAGGACAGCAAAGCCGACAGCGCCAAGCGTCGCACGGGACGGGGTTCCCGCCGGAGAGGGCGTCCGTCGGCAGACCCGAAGGTGGTCCAGGCGACCATCCGCCAGACCATGGCGGAATCGGGGGGCAAGCGCCGACGGCACAAGAAGAAGGACCGGGCTCATGTGGAGGAAGCTGAGGACGGGAACAGGACTCTTCGGGTGTCGGAGTTCATGTCCACTTCCGAGCTGGCCGCACTCATGGAAGTGGCCGCATCCCAGCTGATCGGGAAGGCCATGGAGCTCGGCTCCATGGTGACCATCAATCAGCGTCTCGACCGCGACATGATCGAGATGCTGGCCATCGAGTTCGACCATGAAGTGGTGTTCGAGATGGACGCGGATGAAGTGCCCTACCGCGAAGAGGAAGTGGACCCGGCCACGCTGGCTCCCCGCGGACCGATTGTGACCATCATGGGGCATGTCGACCACGGAAAGACGAGCCTCCTGGACCACATCCGCAAGACGAATGTGATTGCGGGAGAGGCCGGAGGGATTACCCAGCACATCGGCGCCTACCATGTGAAGACGGCGAACGGGGATGTCACCTTCCTGGACACGCCGGGGCATGAGGCATTCACCGCCATGCGGGCTCGTGGCGCGCAGTTGACGGATCTCGTGGTTCTGGTGGTGGCGGCGGATGACTCCGTCATGCCCCAGACGGTGGAGGCCATCGATCATGCGAAGGCCGCCAGCGTGCCCATCCTGGTGGCCGTGAACAAGATCGATCGCCCGGAGGCCAACCCGGAGCAGGTGCGGCAGCAGCTCACGGGTTACGGCATCACCCCCGAGGAGTGGGGTGGAGAGAATATCGTGGTGGATGTTTCCGCGAAGACCGGCGAGGGGGTGGATCGTCTGCTGGAGATGATCCTCCTGCAGGCGGAGGTCCTGGAGCTGAAGGCCAGCCATGATTGCGCCGCACGGGGAACGATCGTGGAGGCCCGGAAGGACCGGGGGCGCGGTGTTGTGGTCACCGCCCTGGTTCAGGAAGGCACGCTTCGCGTTGGAGATGCACTGGTTGCCGGTGGCGAGTTCGGCCGCGTACGGGCCATGCACGACGAGCGCGACCATCGCGTGGAGAGCGCCGGACCCAGTCAGCCTGTCGCGGTCCAGGGGTTCTCTCAGGTGCCGCGCGCGGGAGATTCTTTCCTGGTGATGCCGTC